>JADLAJ010000281.1 GCA_020848255.1 Chitinophagales bacterium | reverse complement strand
TTATTTGCAGCTGTTTTAATTTCTACCCGTTCCGCACTGAATCCATCTTTCGTACAATCAAATGTGTAGGTAGCATTCGTATCTAAATACAAGGATAGTCTTTTACTATAAAGACCTTCTTTTATAATTTCTCCGTTTTTTTGAATACTAATTTTTATATCATCTGAAACTTTTCCGTCAGTATATAAATTCAGGTCAAAAGGAATATCCGTAAACTCAAAACTGTAAATATCATCACTTCCCAGTCCTCCGTTTCTGTTAGAGGAGAAGAAGCCTTTGCTGTAAGTGCCATCCAGGTAAAAACCAAAATCATCCGTGGCACTGTTAAACGGTTTTCCCAGATTTTCGGGTTTACCAAATTCACCTAATTTATTCGGCACACATTTAAAAATATCCATACCGCCATAACCCTGCAATCCGGTTGACGAAAAATAAAGCGTGCCGTCCGCATGTATAAAAGGGTAACGTTCGTCACCGGCTGTATTTACAACCTTTCCTGCATTTTTAGGCTTGCTCCATACGCCGTTTACCAGCGTGGAATAATAGATATCCTTTCCTCCGAAGCCACCGCCGCGATCTGACGTAAAATACAGCATATTGCCATCTCTGTTGATACTCGGAAAAGCACAGGAGGATTCCTGATCGTTTAACTCAAGTTCTTTGATGTCTTTCCAGTTGTCATTGCCTTTTTTTGCCGAAAATATTTTCAAGGTTACATCACCTTTTTTATTGGTCACCGCATCGCCATACTGGAAATTATTTTTAGTAAAATAGATAATTTGTCTGGTCGTGTCAATACAGGCCGGACCGCTGTTGTAATTCTTAGAGTTGACAACGCCTTTTATCGGTTCCACAAAGAATGTGCTGTCGCTTCTGGAATGCGCCATAAACACTTCCTGATAACCGCTCCCTGATGTGCCGTTTATTTTTCCCTGTCGCGCGGAAGTAAATACAATGCCGTCTTCATAGGGCACTGCGCAAAAATCGGAGGCAGTCGAGTTTAAGTCTTTCAGGTTTTTTACGATGATTTTCCGTTCCGCCGCAACGCCTGTTTTTGATTTTTCACAGGAGGCTAATAAGGTTCTGGCAATGGCCGTATCATTATCCGGTTTTAAGGCAAGGTATTTTTGCAGCCAGATTTTTGCATCGTCGTATTTCTCATTTGTCATCAGCATTTGTCCGTAATATAAAAACGATTTAGGAATCGCATTTTTATCCGCAACTACAATAGCGTAATATTTCTCGGCGTTGTCGTAATCATTGATTTTACGGTAGCATTCCGCAATCTTGCGCACGGCACGGATGTTTCCTTTATCGGCAATCGGTTTGTACAATTCAATTGCCTGTGCGTATTTATAATCTGCAAATAATTTATCTGCTTTATCCATTTGGGCAAAAGAGGATAAACAGCAAAAAATACATAAAAAACAGGTGCTAAATATTTTTTTGTTTATCACTTGAATACTTCTATTTTAAAAGTGATTGGTAAAATATATTCGATGTCAATTGGTTTTGCATTTAATATACCGGGAGACCAGTATGATAAATATTCTGTTGCAATTCGAAGCGCTTCTTCATCACAACCATAACCAATTCCTTTAAGTACTCTATGGTCTCTTGTTTTTCCCGATTTGTCAATAATAAATGAAATAATTACTTTCCCTGTTTTTCCTTTTTCTCTGGCATCTGAAGGATAGTTAATATTACTATTAATTTGATTATTTAAGCCTCCAATGCACATTGGCGCTTTTTCTAATTTGGTAAACAAAGTATCATTTCCTGAAAAAACTCTGTATAATTTATTGGAATCTACAGGCTCTACTATCGTATTGGATATTAATTCATTAGTACTGTAATTGTATACTTGTTCAATAATTCCATTGGATCCGTAATATTTCCAGATTCCAATTTTTTCTCCATCACGATAAGAGCCAGTAGAATTTAGTGCGTTACCAACACTGTTAAATCTTCTCCATAAACTATCTCTTAATCCCATTTTATAAAAACCACTTTCAATAAGTGAACCATTTGTAATCCTAAGTTTATTATATGCTCCATGACGTATAGTTTTATCAGATTGTAAAACATAATAATCTTCTACTAGATATGCTGCACCTTTGATATTTCTTGTAATCTTTGTAGTTTCTTGCCCGTTACAAATTAGACAAGCAATAAAAAAAAAGATGGTAAGTAATATATTCATTTGTATATTTTGAATGTGTAAAATTCATTAAATCTCTTCTAACTTCATCAGTTTATCAAATTCTATGCCTCTTTCTGTGCGTTTCAGGGTACAGCATTCCACCTCCTTGTCATGTTCGAAGAATAAGATATGGTCATTTTCGTAGGCTTTTTCCAGAAAGATGGTTTTTTCCTGCAAGGTATCCATCGGTCGAATGTCGTAGGCCATGATGTACGGCAGTTTGATGTGGTGATGTGACGGAATCAAATCGGCACAGTAGGAGATGGTTTGTTTTTTCTTGTAGATATGGCATAGCATCATGGATTCGGTATGACCGTTGACGTATTCAATCTCGATGTTTTCCATGCCGAGTTCTTCGTTTTCCGTAAACTTTAATTTTCCGGAGTTAAAGATTTCAGATAAATATTCTTTCAGATAAGAAGCTTTTTCGCGGGCATTCGGATTCAGCGCGGATTTCCATTGTGTATAGGACGACCAGTGTGTGGCATTTGGAAAGCGCAGTGTTGGTTTGCCGCTGCCGTTATCTTTCAACGCTCCAATACAATGATCGAAGTGCAGGTGTGTCAGAAAGACATCCGTAATATCGTCCGGAGTGTAGCCATGTTTTGCCAGCGACTTTTCCAGACTGTCCTCTCCGAAAGGCTGATAGCGTTTCCTGTACGTATCGTCAATAAAATTTCCCATGCCGGTATCAATCAGCACGAGCCTGTTCTGGTCTTCCACCAGCAGGCAGCGCATCGCCCAGGTACACATATTCTGTTCATCCGGCGGATTTAGCTTTTGCCATAAGGTTTTTGGCACTACGCCAAACATCGCCCCGCCGTCCAGTTTAAAATATCCTGTATCAATAGTAAATAACTTCATAAAGCAGAATTAGTAAGTAAATATAAGAAGATATAGACAAATGAAAAATGTATTGTTAGGTTTTACATTGTTTGCGAATAAACCAAAATGTAAAGCCTGAAAAATAAAAAATGGATTGATTTTTATGAAACAAAGTATGAAATATTACAACCAAACTGTTTTTTCTTCAACAGATGTATTTCTGAAACCCTCTACAAGTTCTTTATCTGTGTAACCTAAATACAAAAAACCTACAATTTTATCTTGTTCTCCAAAACCAAAATGTGCTTTCAAAGCCGGATGATAACACATACCACCGGTTCCCCAGTAAGCAGCCATGTTTTTCTCCGCAGCAACTAACAATATGTTTTGCACTGCGCAGGCTGTTGCTGCCAGTTCTTCCTGTTCCGGAATATTATCACGGTCGCCTCGTTTCATGGCAACCACAAAAAGATGGGAAGCCTTATCCGGTTTGTGTAAAAGGGTATCGTATTTCTTTTGTAAAAACTGTTCTTCCGGAGTTTCCTGTTTATATAAATTGGCATGTAACAGTCCGAATTGTTGAACACCTTCTTTGCCGGAGAATACAATAAATCGCCAGGGTTCCGTCATGCCATGAGTAGGCGCCCAGTTGGCAGCTTCCAGCAAGGCTTTGATGTCATAAGATGGAATGATGGAACCGTTAAATTCTTCCGGTTTTACCGTTCTTCTTTGTTTTATAATTTTGGAAACGCTCATATGCAACAAAAATAAACAATACGGGGTAAATAAATCGCCTCAAGTACAATAATGTCTTTATTTTTACCTTTACTTATAAATGCTGTTGAAACGAACTATACTATTTTATTGCTTATTTCTTAGCCTGACGTTTGTGGAAGCACAAATGGCACCCTCGCGTTACGACAGCGACTCAGGATTTTTGAAAATGCCTGTCAGTTCAGCTCCGGCAGATTACTCCTTGTATTCTAATTTACGCAGTAAAATTATAACAATTGTGTCAGATACTGTACTGGTTGATACGGTCAGTATTTTTCCCAATTCATTTGTAGTCAGGAATTTGCGTACGGACGAAATTATTCCAAAAGATAAATATGAATTGGATTATGCATCCGGGAAACTGATTTTTAAGTCAGATTACAAACCTGATTCCGTTTTAGTAACTTACCGTTCGTTTCCAACTTTTTTGAAGAAGACGGTTCAGCATAAAAATCCCGGTTTGATCAGAAAAGGAGACTCTCTTTTTTATCAGCGGTTTTATTATCAGCCTAAAGCGGAGCAAACGGCTTCTTTTCTGGATTTCGGCGGATTAAATTATAGCGGAAATTTTGCACGGGGTATTCAGTTCGGCTCTAATCAGGATTTGACGCTGAATTCAAATCTGGATTTGCGCTTAAGCGGAAAGATTGCCAATGGTATTGAAATAACAGCAGCCTTAACGGATAATAATATTCCGCTGCAGCCGGACGGTACTACCCAGCAATTACAGGATTTTGATAAAGTGTATATCCAGCTGAAAAAAGATCCGCACACCATTATTGCCGGTGATTATAATCTGAAAAGTTTTGATAGTTATTTTATGAAATTCTCTAAGCAATTGCAGGGTGGAAGCTATGTCAATAATTTGCGGTTTAAGAATGGCATGCGTTTGCAAACGTCCACTTCGCTGGCTGTCAGCAGAGGAAAATTTGCGCGTAATATTTTCCAGGGAGCGGAAGGAAATCAAGGCCCCTACCGTTTGGTAGGAAACAACAATGAAACTTTTATTATTGTGCTGGCCGGCAGTGAAAAAATATTTGTGGATGGTGTGCGCCTGCAGCGTGGCGAGCTATTGGATTATATTATGGACTACAATACCGGGGAATTGATTTTTATGCCAAGGTTTTTAATCACGAAAGATTCACGTATAGTAGTGGAGTTCGAGTATTCTGACAGAAATTATTTCAGAACGACAGTGCATGAAGGGATTAATTTTCAATGGAAGAAACTAACAGTGTTTACGCAGGTTTATGCAGAACAGGATGCAAAAAGCAAACCAATTACTAATACCATATCCGATAGCACTAAAGAGTACCTTGCAAGTATAGGAAATGAAATTTCTAATGCGTTTATTTCCGGCATACGGGAAACTACTTTCGACCCGAACCGGGTACAGTACAGAATCCTGGATTCTACGGTCAATTCCGTTATTTATGATTCCGTCTTTGTGTATGAAACTAATCCGGACAGTGCTAAATATTTACTGACCTTCTCTTACGTAGGGCCCAATAAAGGAAATTATGTTCCGACTAAAAATTCCAATAATGTCCGCGTGTATCAATGGGTGGCACCTGTTGGCGGCATACCACAGGGTGCTTATGAGCCCCTTATTTTACTGGTCACGCCAAAGAGTCAGTTGTTATTTAGCTTTGGAGCAAGTTATCAGATAGATGCAAAGACAAAGGTGCGGGCAGAAATGGCCTTTTCTAATTTTGATAAAAATTTATTTTCACCCATCGGTAAAAAAGAAAACAAAGGATATGCTGCAAATGTACAGCTAAACAGAGTGGATACTTTTCATCACAATTTAGTGTTAACCAATGCTGTAAATTATGAATTCAAATCTCAGAATTTTCAGCAGATTGAACCTTACCGCAATGTTGAATTTATACGCGACTGGAACGTGGTGAACCAGTTGAATCTGACAGAACATATTGCACGATATCAGGCGGGCTTACTGGATATTAAACACAATATCAGTGCAGGATATAAATTTTCTACGTTCATTCGTCAGCAGAAATATAAGGGTTTTGAAAACTGGCTGACTTTTGCCACCAACTATAAAAATTTAAAAATCAATGCAGATGTCAGAATCCTGAACTCACAGGATTCATTGAATAAGTCAACTTTTTTCCGTCCATCATTTTCCGCTTCTTATTCCATATCAAAAGTGCGCGGACTGGGTTTTGGAGTTGGTTTTTTTCAGGAGAATAATGTGTTTAAAAACAGAGTTACCAATATATTGCAATCGAATTCATTTCGGAATGACAATGCGTCATTTCAGTTCTTTATGCCGGATTCTTCCAAATGGAATTTCATGCTGGAATATAAATTCAGAAATGATGTGGAAGTGAAAAACGGAGCGTTTAAAGATTCCACTATGGCACATACGGTTGAATTTCGAGGAGGCGCAAGTCAATTGAAGAATCAGAGTTTCAACTGGACATTTACTTACAGAAATTTATTGGTAAAAGATACCACGATAAAGCAAAAACCGGAGCAAACCTTTTTGGGAAGAACGGAATATGGTGCAAGAATTAAAAAAGGATTTTTGCGGCTAAATTTTATTTATGAATTGGGCGGCGGAAGAGAAAGAGTAAGACAGTTTACGTATGTGGAAGTTCCATCGGGACAAGGTTATTTTAAATGGATAGACCAAAACCAAGATGGAGTGCGCGAGCTGAACGAGTTTGTGCCCTCGCAGTTTAACGACAGCGCGCAGTTCGTACGGGTGCTTACGGATTTGAACGAATATGTGCGTGCTAATTCCACTGCCTATACACAAAATATTACCATACAACCTAAAACTATCTGGTTTAATCAAACGGGATTTAAGAATTTTATGTCCAAACTGACGCTGCAGTCTTATATGCAAATCAGACGAAAAACGTACAAAGGAAATCCGTTTAAAGTGTTTAATCCATTTGTGTTTAAAACGGCAGATTCCAATACCATCACGTTGAATTCGAGCGTCCGGAATACTTTTATTTTCAATTCCGGAGATCCGATTTATTCGTTCTCCTTTACCAATCAATTAGTGAACGATAAAGTGTTACTGATAAACGGTTTTGATACGCGCAACAGAATGGATAACATTTTAGAAGGATATTATAACCTGAGTCAGAAGTTTACCCTGAATCTGAAATTTATGCAGTCGAAACTTGCTTTGGTCTCTGATTATTTTCATGCCAATGATTATAAAATACGGAGTTATTATGTAGAGCCAAAGTTTACCTACAATTATAAAACTATGGTGCGAACGTCGATTAATTATGGTTTCACACAGAAAAAGAATGAAGCCGGATTGGGCGGAGAAAAAGCGCTGGCCAATAAACTGGAGTTTGAGTTGCGATATAGTAAAGCCACCAAAAATACGCTGGAAGCTAAATTCTCTTTTGTGCTGGTAAAATATAATGGGGAAAACGGCACCACAAAAGCGTATACTATTTTAGAAGGATTACAGCCCGGCAAAAACTATATCTGGAGTGGCACTTACACCCGCAATATTTCACAGAATTTAGAATTAAGCTTAACGTACGAAGGCAGAAAAACGGGTACCGCAAGACTGGTAAATACCGGCAGAGCTCAATTGAGAGCGGTGTTTTAAGCTAGCAATCCCTGATACGTACTTAATCTGCGTTGTTCCAGGATGGCATTTCTGTCATTCTTAAACTTATTGATGTATTCAAAATTCGTGTAGTGACGAATCGTTAGAATGGTCAGTTTTTCATCTATGGAAAAGTCAAACTGATTTTGTAAAGCCGCTTTAACTTTCTCAATTTTCTCGGGAATGTTATCTACCACCGCTTCAAAAGAAATAGCACCTTGCTGCATCATGTTCAGCTTAAGGTTGGCCTTAGAAAAGGAGGAGAATATTTCCGCCACGATTTCATCTTCCACAAAGGAGAAGTCTTTCGTGTGCAGGGTAATCAAGGCCTGGTCATTTTTTACAATGCGGATAGGAGGCAGGTTGTTGTCGCTGCCGCCAACAATGGTTCCTTTCCCTTCCGGATTGATAAACGATTTTACCAGCAATGGAATATTCTTGTTTTGCAGCGGTTTAATGGTTTTCGGGTGAATCACCGTTGCGCCATAAAACGTCATCTCCACAGCTTCATTGAAAGAAATCTCATCAATAAATACTGCATCTTCAAATACACGTGGGTCGCCGTTCATGACGCCCGGCACATCTTTCCATATCGTTTGATTTTCCGCATCCAGCATATTTGCAAAAATAGCGGCTGTATAATCAGAACCTTCGCGTCCTAAGGTAGTCGTACAGTTTTCAGCCGTACAGCCAATAAAACCCTGTGTTACCACGATACTTCCGCTTGCCAACGGTTTTACCACACTATTCATTAATGATTGTGTTTGTTTCCAGTCCACCACCGCTTCGCGATATGTATCATCGGTTTTCATCACATCACGCACATCCAGCCAGCTGTTTTTTACACCCACTTCATTCAGGTAAGCACTTAAAATCACAGAAGAAATCAATTCACCCTGTGAAACGATTTGATCATATACATAGTTATAACTTTCTTTTCTGTCTTCTTCCAGTTGCCAGTCTACTTCCGCGTAAATATTTTGCAGTTTGTCAAAAACCTCATGTGTTTCATTGCCGAATAATTCCAAACAAATAGTATGATGGTTTTTCTTGACCACTTCAAATGCAGCTTTTGCATCTGTATTATCAAAATATGCTTTTATGACCACTTCCAGTGCGTTGGTTGTTTTTCCTGTTGCGGAAACCACCACCACTAAATCTTTCTCGCCGTATTTTTGAATGATAGACGCTACATTTTTTACACCTGCCGCATCTTTCACCGATGCACCTCCGAATTTGTATACTTTCATTTTACGCTAAATTTTCTTTTTCTATTTTAACTGTAATCCAGGTTTTATCAAATGTTACCGGATATTTTTTATAAAAGTTTATGGCGTTTTCATTCCAGTCCAGTACGTGCCAGCGCACCTGACTGATTCTTTCTTCTTTAGCAATGCTGATGAGTTCATCCATCAGTTTTTTGCCGATACCATGTTTTCTGTAAGCTTCTTTCACCACTAAGTCATCCAAATACAACATCGAACCTTTCCAGGAAGAATATCCATAGTAATATAACGCAATTCCAACAATGCTGCCATCTGCTTCCGCTACTAAAACCTGAAATCTCGGATGTTTAGCGGTGCCTTCTTCCACAAACTTTTTTAAAGAATTGGAAGGTTCATTCGGCTCGTTTTCAAAAGCAGCTAATTCTTTGATTAATTCATACACCTGTACAAAATCATTTGGCTCTGCTTTTCTTATCTCTATTGTCGTTTTCATTTTTCGGACTGCTAAAATAGGTAAATACTTATTGC
>JADLAJ010000280.1 GCA_020848255.1 Chitinophagales bacterium | reverse complement strand
TGGCAAAACAAAATAAAATAATATCGAACCAGCACGCCGTCATCCTGAACTTGTTTCAGGATCTGTCCCGTGTTTCCTATCTCGAGAGGGGACTAAGGGGTGGATTCTGTTTGTTGTTAATACTAATAAGTTTCAATTCATTTTCGCAAAAAATTATTGCAGGACCGATTGTTGGTGCAGTGACGGATACAAGTGCAGAAGTATTATTTATTAATAATAGACCATCCAGTCTCAATGATTATCCTGTATGGTTACTTGTTTATTTGGATACCTCTGATTTGGTAAAAAAATTCCATTTTAAATTATTGGATTCAGTAAATTTTATAAATAATGTAGATACTTCATTCTTTAAAACGAAAGATATTTATTTTAAGGAGGGAATTGTTCATAAAATATTTTTAAATCATCTTATTCCCAATTCGATATATAATTATTGCGTTTCGGATAAATATTCAGAGAGAGATACATTTTTTCAGACATGGAATTCAGGCTCCTTCAAAACCTTTCCATCACCCAACACTACTTCCAACTTCACCTTCACATTCGGTTCCTGCAGTGAAAATTTCAGAGATGATTCCGTGTTTATAGAAATGCAAAAGCATCATCCTGATTTGTTTCTGCACCTCGGCGACTGGACCTATCCGGATCATGCTTATTATCCGGGATTACCTACACAAAACAATCACCGTTTTTTTGTTGCAAATCCTGAGCAAATAAAAGAATCGTTTTTAATTCGCTACAATTTACCCAACATGAAAAACCTGCTGTCCACGACAGCGGTAGATTATGTTTTCGATGATGAAGACGGCATCTGGGATGATTTCTCCAAACATACATACTGTGATTTGCAGTTAATCAATGGAAAAACTATGATAAAAGAAATTCCGTTTCCGGATTCCTTGCGCGACAATCTGCTGACTTCCTATCATACGTATTTTCCAGGGTATGTAAATCCTGAGCAACCGAAAGAAGCCTATCATTCCTTTGTGTATGGCAATACCGAAGTATTCTTTTTAGATACGCGCAGCACGCGTTCACCAAATTCGGAAGTCTTTCATCAGAATAAAAAAGGAGTGTGGAAGTTCAAAGCTTCCGCCAGTCATCAAATACTGGATTCAACACAATTGAACTGGTTATTAGATGGATTGAAAAATTCCAAAGCTGACTGGAAAATCATTGTGAGCGGCACTTCCTTTAATAAAGACTATAAAAAAATACTGGATATCTGTTTGCTGAAAGCAGCGCAGAACCGCTATTTACCAAACAAACTGACCGGTATTTATGTAGCCGCTGCGATGAGTGCGATGTGGTTTTCTTATCCTGCGACTCAGGGGAAACTGATTAATTTCTGTCATGATAACAAGATAAAAAACGTCTTCGTTTGCAGCGGAGATGTACACACCTCCAGCATTGATGATGGCAAACACAGCGGCTTTCCGGAAATTGTCAGCGCCAACTTAGGACAGGAAAATACCAAACTCGCATCTATTGTGTACAATGATTTACGATTGAATTTATGGAATCAGGGCGGGCAGGGGATTGGCAACAAAAACTTCAATGACGCCTTCGGGAAAGTGGAAGTGATGGGCAAAGATTCCGTTCGTTTGTCCTGTATTGATAAATATGGAACAACGATTTGCAGTTACACCTTGAAAGATGGTTTTATCCCTAAAAAATACAATATCAAGCGACATTCAAAAATCACCTTCGGACAAAAACTGCGTGCTGTAAAAAATGCCGTGAAGATTGCAGTGCATAATAAATAACATTATATTTGTAATAATGAAGAATATCTTATCAAGAAGAATATTTGCATACATAATTGACTTGTTTTTTGCTTTAGGTATTAGTGCCATTTTCACCATGATTCTTGGTGATAAAAATTCCGATGGAAATTATTCTGTAAAGTTTCCAATGGCAATTATTCCAATCTCCTCAATATTCTTGTATTATGTATTACAAGAATTTTATTACAACAAGACAATAGGAATGCGAATAATGTTTATTAAAATAATTTCGTTGGATGGAAATAAATTTACCTTGGTAAAGGCAATCGTAAGAAGACTATTCGATATAATTGATATTGGAATACCATTTATTGGCATATTCTTTATTTTAATTACAAAAAACGGTCAACGTATCGGTGATTTGATAACTAAAGCTCAAATAGTTTATGATTCAAAGGATGTAATCACCACTTATTAAACACATCTTCCGCGAAACCTAAAAAGCGATTCAGATACAAAGGAGTGCCATCGTCTAAAATCACCGTTCCTGTAAAATAGCCAAACACCTGATGTTGTTTCGATTGCAGCAATAACAAATTGGTATTCGAATAGCGGTCAATTGCCGGTTCAAAATCCAGTTCAAAACGCCCGTCATTGCTGGTAAATTTCCACGGCTGCATGTAATCATCTGTATTGATGATGAATTTCACTTCATCTATTTTGTGTGATACGCCGTTGTAAAACAGCATATTTTCCGTTGCGGCAGACGTATCGCCAAAGCCGTAACCTATATTAAACCCAAAGGGTTTACCATCCAAATATCCGGAAGCAGAACCCCAGTACCAGCGGTTTTTATGTGTCCAAACACCGCGACCCCAGTCTAATACACCTAAAGCATGTTGTGGCTCAAATGTGTATTTCTTTCCCAAAAAAATAAACTCACCACTGGCCGCGAGACAGTTTATTTTTTGATTATAATAAAAGGCTAGTTTGTCTTCTTTCCAGGGCGTAGCAATGACCATAGAATCTTTGTTCAGCGTTTCCAGTTCAATACGGCCTTTGATGCCTTTGCCCTTATTAAATTCAGGAAAATTGAAATCCAGTACACGTTTGCCGTTTTTATGGGTAAATTGCATCTGCACTTTTTTATGATTCACCACCGTATCACCATGAGCAGAATGTTCAGGCATATGTAATTTCCCCATCGTAAATGGCACCATTACCATATCCGTTATTTCTTTATTCGTAGTAAAATCGTACACATTGATAGCATACAAGGCCATATAGGAATTATCAGCTACAGTGAGTGCAATGCCATAGTCTTTCTGCAGGATGCAATAATAATCCCATTCCTTAATTCTGAGCGGAGAAGCCTTGATCTCGCTACGTTTATAGTTCAGTAACAGGTTTCTTGCCCAGCCTTTCTGTGCCAAACTTCCATCTGTGTTTAATAAAGGACCTGCTTGTGTAATTTCGTGTTGCATGTGTGAAATTTTATAAAAAATGCGCTGCTTATTTCCTAAATATAATTAATAAAATTACTTTTATAACTATACATTCACACAATCATGAACATTCATTCTATCACACATGAATATGTAACGGTAAACGGTATAAAACTACATATCGCAAAACAAGGCAATGGTAAAAAACTAGTGGTTTTATTACACGGATGGCCGGAGTTTTGGTACACCTGGCGCTATCAGATACCTGTGCTGGCGGAACATTTCACCGTAGTGGCACCTGATTTACGCGGCTTTAATTTAAGCGATAAACCTAAAGGAGTAGAGCATTATAAAACAGACATGGTGGCAAGTGATATCGCAGAACTAGTTCCAAAATTAGGTTTTGACAAAGCGTTTATAGTGGGTCACGACTGGGGCGGGGCGGTTGCCTGGACTTTTGCAGCTTTGTATCCGGAGCTGACAGAAAAACTAGCCGTATGTAATTGTCCGCACCCGAAAATAATGCTCAAAAGTTTTAAATCCAATCCATCGCAGTTGCTGAAAAGCTGGTATATGTTTATGCATCAGATTCCGTTGCTGCCTGAAATGCTGTATCAATTTACATTGCCTTTGTTTTTCAAACAATTTGTAAGAGGTTGGATGTACAACAAACAGAATTTTACAGACGAGGATTTGAGTGAGTTTGTAAAAGCCTTTAAACAGGAAGGTGCATTGACGGGATCTGTCAATTACTACCGTGCCATGCTGCAAACCAAACCTAACAGAGACATTTTCAAAAAAAAAATACAAGCAACTACTTTGTTGATTTGGGGAGAAGGGGACAAGGCATTAGGAAAAGAACTTACATATGGTACTGAGGAATATATTGATGCAACATACGAAGTTAAATACATATCTAAGTGTTCACACTGGACACAGAATGACTGTCCTGAAGAGGTGAATCAATATTTACTTGACTTTTTCAACTAATTAGTATATATTGAATTTGAAACATAGATGCTCTTAACGTCTCCCATATTAAAATCCCCCAAGTGGCTTTACACAAAGCACTTGCAAACTATTGTACCCAACCTGTACAGAAAGGTGGAAGGTGTAGTGTACAAGCGTGAACGCATTGAAACCTGGGATGATGATTTTCTCGATTTAGACTGGAGTAAAACTGGCAGTAACAAACTTATTATCATTTCGCATGGTTTTGAAGGCAGTTCGGACAGAGTATATGCCCGTGGCTTGACAAAGATTCTAAATGCCAATGGTTTTGATGTGTGTGTATGGAATTTTCGTGGCTGCAGCGGCGAAGACAATCGTCAGTTCTTTGGTTATCATTCCGGAAAAACAGATGATCTGGATTGGGTAGTGCAGCATATTACCAAACAACATCAATATGATGAATATTACCTCATCGGAATTTCCATGGGCGGAAATATGACGATGAAATATTTAGGGGAAGAGAAATGGAATTCTACAAAGGATATAATTTCTGCTGTTACGGTTTCTGTACCCATTCATTATGAAACATCGTTTCAGCATTTATGCAAAGGCTGGAACCAGATTTATGAAAGACGTTTTACCAAACAGGTAAAAGAAAAAGTGCTAAAGAAACAACCCCGTTTTCCGGATGCGATGAATTACAAACACATCATGGAAGCCAAAAATTTATGGGAATTTACGGAGCGTTGTACCGTGCCCATGCATGGGTTCAAAAATATAGAGGATTACAACAAGCAAGTTCAGGCATCTACGTATATCAAAAGTTTGAAAACACCGACCTTGTTGATCAATGCAGACAATGATCCCTTGTTAACCAAAGAATGCTATCCAACTGAGCTGGCAAAAAAATCAAAATTTTTTCATCTGGAAATACCGATTGGCGGTGGACATGTCGGTTTTTGCGAAGACATCAAAGCTGAACATAACTGGCTGGAAAAGCGAGTCGTAAATTACTTCTTGAAAGGAGCTTAAAAAAGCCGTGTCATTCTGAACTTGTTTCAGAATCTATTTCACGATCATCTTTCCAGGGGCAGTGTTTACAGTCATTTCCACAGCAATAACCACGTTTTAAATGATAGGTTTCCGTAAACACCATTCTGCCTAATTCATCCAGATAATAATCAATATTCAGTATTAACTCATTTGCCATTTTTTATACGATTAAGACGGAATTAATTTACTTTCTTTATTTTCTGAAACATAATATCTAAACATAAAATACAGTGCTAAAGCATTTAAAAGATGCCAGATTGCATGGCCTTGAATTAATGAATATTCATAACAAAGTATATTTCCTGTTTTAGAAAAATGCCAAATTATAAAAGCGATTAAAAAAGTAATGCAATAAAAAATTGCCCATTTTTTATCAATTGCTATTTTATTTCTTAAAATAATGGAAAACTCCAATAGGGTAGCAGAAACGATAAAAAATCCAAAAATTGTATGTCTGTCCAACCAACTGAATGAATTGCTGAGATAAAAATACACCAGATTGCAAACAAAAAGCACCATTGAAAATGCACTAAAAAATCCTGTTGCTGATAAATTAAATAATCTTATCAATGCATAGGAAAACATGAAAGCTGCAATTAAATACATAGACAACACATCAAAATAACTACCTGTCAAAGTTGTTGATGCATGCATTGCCATAGAACCCGGCCCCATCAGCACACATAAAGTGGCAAAAAATGTCGGATAAAATAGCGTTGTGGTTAGCCTGTTCATTTTATGGCTGTATTTTTCTTTTAACATTTGCCATGCAATATACAGTCCTGAGAAAATGAAACCAATATTTGAATACGTATTGGCAGGTTGTTTCACCATTGTATTTCTGGAATGTTCGCAATAATCTAATCCTCTGATACCAGCTTGCCCAAGCAATCCGTTTGTTAAAGCAATGTATAATAGTATCAAAGCTGCAATCATTGCAACAATTGGCAGAATTATAATGATTTTTCTATTCATTATTTTTGTTCTTTATACAATAAATACGCTTTGAAGAATCCATTCAAATCGCCATCCAATACTTTGTCAGGATTGGTTACTTTATACTCTGTACGTAAATCTTTCACCCAACGGTCATCCAGTACATAACTGCGGATTTGAGAACCCCATTCGTTTTTCATTTTCTGTGCTTCAATTACATCACGGGCTTCTAGTTGCCGCTGTAACTCTGCTTCATACAATTTCGATTTCAGCATCTTCATTGCTGTTTCCCTGTTTTGAATCTGAGAACGCTGTGTCTGACATTCGCAAACGATACCACTTGGCAAATGTCGCACCCGCACTGCAGATTCCGTTTTGTTGACGTGCTGTCCGCCGGCACCTTGCGCCCGAAAAACATCCCATTCTAAGTCCGCAGGATTGATTTCAATGGTGATGGTGTCATCTACTACCGGATGTACGAATACGGAACAAAATGAAGTCATTCGTTTGCCCTGTGAATTAAATGGTGAGATACGTACTAAACGATGCACACCGTTTTCACCTTTCAGCATTCCGAAGGCAAAATCACCAATAATTTCCATGGCCACCGACTTGATACCGGCAACTTCACCTGCCTGGTAATCGAGTTCTGTGATTTTATAGCCGTTTTTATTGGCCCACATGGTGTACATGCGCATCAGCATGGCTGCCCAGTCGCAGGCCTCCGTGCCGCCGGCACCGGCATTGATTTCTATAATAGCACTTAGATTATCTTCTTCAT
>JADLAJ010000279.1 GCA_020848255.1 Chitinophagales bacterium | reverse complement strand
CTAGGTTTAGCTGTTAATGTATTAATTACTTTACTGAGTGTTTAATTTTTCAGGGCTACTTTTCCATCTAATTTATCCAGAATTTCCTGTGCTTCTTTCTGGTAATAATTTTCCTCTTTTGTTAAATTAGTTAAAGTGGTTTGAGCCTGCGGAATATCTTTGTTTTTAATGTACGCCAATGCCAGATACCATTGAATATCAAAATGGAATTCTTCTGATGTCGTAATTTTACTTAATACATCAACCGCTTTTTTTGGCTGATTGGTGGCTAAAAATGAGATACCAAGAAACAGATTGTTTTTTACATTATCAGGATTGTTGGCAACTAATTTTTCATAATACTTTACCGCTTCAAAATAATCTTCCTTATCATAAGCCTGTATGGCCAGTGATTCTTCGGATGCACCATTTTCACCGCGAACGGTCGCATCAGGATTGGTCAATGGTTTGAAATAAGACGCGTATATGGCTTGTTCATCAATTCGATTTGGAGTAATCAAAAGCCGCCAGCTAAGCAATGCCAGAATACCAATAACACATGCGGCGGCGGCATATCTAAAAAAATGTAACGGAATTACTTTCCCTTTCTTTGGTTCGTTCACTTTTGCGTCAATCTTATTATGCAAGTCCGTTTCTAAAGCACCAATGGTGCCATGGGTATACCATTCTTCCAAACCTTCCATTCCTTCTTTCAGAAAGGGATCGTTTTCCATTTCCTGTTCAAAAGCATTTCTTTCTTCCGGAGAGAGTTCGTTTGCCAGATATTTTTTGATAAGTTCGTTATCCATGCTGTTGTTTTTTTTCTTCCATAAATAATTTCAAATTTCGTTTTCCATTCTGAATAGCACTTTTTACTTTATTCAGATCGTAGCCGGTCATGGAAGCAACTTCTTGGTAAGGTTTCTGCTGGTAATAAAACAATTCAATGCACGTTCGTTGCTCTTCGTTTAAGTTACTTATCGCTTGTTGTAAGAGAGCACTTTCGTGTTCTCGTATATTGAGAGACAAATCTTCCTCATTTTCCATAAATTTTTCCGAAATATTTTCTATATCTATGGTTTCCAATGAATTATTTTTTGCTTTTGAACGCATTAGGTGGTTCTTACTGACAATAAACAACCATGATTTGAAATAGCTTACCTCGTGAGATTTTAATTTTTCCAAAATTATCTCAAATATTTCGGTGACCGCATCCTGTGCATTTTCTTCGTGCTTTAAGTATTTATAGCACAAACCATACACCAGTAATGAATAGCGTTTATATAGTTCACCAACATACACGGCGTTCAACTCTTTTTGATAGAGTTTGACCAGGGCATCATCTGATAAAGAAGCGTATTTATTTGCCATCGGGTATAAAATTAGTAAAACATTAATAAAATACAAACACTTACTTTAATGTGTACAACAACATAAATTAACATGTTTTGCATCGTATTATTTTTGAATAATAGTAATTTTGGACGTGCGCAATATTCTGTCAATAGTACTTATCGTTTTGTCCAACCTGCTGCTTGCACAGCAAAACGAGATTTTGGTAAAAGCAAAAGTGATTGACGAGAACAATAATCCCGTTCCGTTTGCAGATGTGGCATTTCGCCGTTTACAATTAGGTTTTTCTACGAATAAAGAAGGTTTCTTTACCGCTAAGATGCTGAAGTCAGATTCTTTATTAATCTTAAAGAAAGGACATGTGCCCACCAAGCTAACGTTTAAAGATTCAACCAATAAAAATGAATATACGGTTGTCATCATTTTACAACGCACACCATTAGAGTTAACGGAAGTGCAAATCAGCGCTATACGTACGCATCAGCAAATTCGGCAGGAGATTAATAAACTCTACATCAAAAACACGGATATAAACCCCGACGCAAGGCCCTTAACCAATCCATTATCTTACTTATACGAATTGCTGAGCAAACATGAAAAAGAAAAGCGAATTGCTTCACAACTCGAAACAGAAGAAGCCAAACGGATTGTGCTGAAAGATTTATTCAGGTTGTACAATAATTATAATATCATTGATTTGGATGAAGATGAATACGATCGCTTTATTACCTACCTGAATATGCCGTATGCTTATCTTCAGCAAACCAGCGATTACGATTTGGCCGTCAGTATAAAGAGGATGTATGCGGGTTACGCAAAAGATAAAAGCAGTTCTTTCCGTAAACAAGTTTACCCGGCTGCATTAGACGACATTCAGTTTATCAAACAAAATTCTGATGGCGGCAGATAGATATTAAATATTTTTTATTATCTTTCTTTGGTGAAAAAAGCCATACTGATTCTTTTTGCCGCACTATCTGTCAGCAGTGCCTATGCACAATGCGAAGGCGGTCGTTACATCAACAAAATTTTCTCTCAAACTATCCGGACAAAAGATATTGCATACACCAATGCCAGAAATGCAGCGGGTACTATGCAAAATGTTATGATGGATGTTTTTGAACCAAAGAATGACACCGCAGCTTTGCGTCCATTGGTCATCTTTGAACATGGAGGTGCTTACTGGACCGGCACCAAAGATTATGAAAGTCAGATAGCCATGGGCGAGGAGTTTGCCAAGAGAGGATACGTTGTTTCATCGGCAACCTATCGTTTAGAGCCATCGCCGCTTTCTTTATTATTTCAGGATTTGATGATTAAGGCAGTAGGCAGAGGAGTACAAGACACGAAAGAATTAGTTCGTTATTTTTTCAATTCTGCGAGAGATAGTGCCAATCCTTTTAGAATAGATACCAGCAAAATATTTCTATGCGGTGCAAGTGCCGGGGCATTTAATGTGCTGCATGCCGTTTATTTAGATTCATTAGATATTTTAGACGCTCAATGGAAAAACTCACTCGAAGGAATTGGTGGAGTATTTGGAAGATATGATTTTATTGATTTTGGAAAAAAAATATTCGGAGTAGTCAATATAAACGGTGCATTGGGCGATAAAAGCTTTTTAGATAATGAACATACAAACTTTTTGAGTGTTCATAACTGGTGGGATCCGGAAGTGCCATTTAACAGAGGGCAGCCTTACAGCATTCCAACGCTGATGTATGTGGATGGCAGCAATATCTTACATACTAAAGCACAGCAACTTGGAATTTACAATCCGTTTTATATTATTCCGGATTGGGGGCATACTTCCTATTCTACCGATTTATTCGGACAGGTAACACAACCGTATTTTGACAGCACCGTTTGGTACATGAAAAACTTTTTTGCGTATCAGTTAGGGTGTCCTAATATCACAACTGGAATTAAAAATAATACAGCGGTTAAAGATTTGAAAGCTTATCCAAATCCAACGTTAAACGATATTTATTTTGACGGTGTGCAGCAATATTTCGGACAGCAAATTTCAGTAACGGATATTGCAGGAAGAGAAGTCTATCATGCACTCTTTGACGGAAAGCCTGTTTCCACACAATCCATTGGATTAACCAAAGGGATATATCTCGTTCGGCTCACGAATGAGAAGACACAGGAAAGTGCTGTCGGGAAAATTGTGGTAGACTAATCTTATTGTTTTAATAGAGATTTTAATTCTTTGTTAAAAGGTTCTGCGATAGCCTGAAATTCATCTTCATAAATTATATAACCAATTCTTTTGGCTTTCAAAACAATTACTTCTACTTCATGGTTTTCTAAATAATTTTTTAATTCATACATTTTTTCTATCATCTCTGTTGCTGAATCTTTAAACCAAGCGATACCTCTTGGTGCAACATGAGCTGCATTCTTCTTCTTTGAAAACTTATCAGGAACAGGGAGGTTTTTATTGAACCAACTGACTACTTCTTTTATTGTTTTTTGTTCATAATCATGTAATTCATTACTATCATAAAGTTCATTCAGTATTGAGAAAATACCTTTTTCTAGTCCTGTCTCTTCATCTATATTTTTTGTCGTAAACCTTAAATACATCAATATTATCTTCTTAAATCGCACAAATTATTCTCAAATCATCAAAATCTGTGTTCTATTGCTTCACCAAGGTCAGCGTCTCCGCCTGACCGCTGCGGTTCATATTAAACACCAGGCTGTCTTTCGTTAGTTTGGCAACTTCCACCATTATTTCCAGTTGTCCATCCGGAGTAGTGTACAATTTATCATTGCGAAGAATATACGTGCCTTTTTCTTTTGCCCCGCCAAAATCTGAGTTGTAGCCGCCGTCGCCGGCAAAGCTAAACTGCACTTTAGAGGCATCGTTACCGGATGGTTTTCCTTCTGCCAGCCATTCAGCACCTTTCCAGTTGCCTACGAGCAAAGCCTTGTTGTCAGAATTTACACAGGAAACGGCAATTAGCCCGGCAAATACAAAGAATAAATGAAGTTTCAGCAGTTTCATAGGTATTTATTTGAAGACAAATTAATCAATTAATCTGTAAAATTTTCCGCAGTATTGCCATTTTGACGTTTTTTTTGGAATGGCATGAATTTAGACTACTTTTGCGCACAATTCATTAACTAACAAATTCAATATAATTATGGCAAAGAGTAAAGTTAACATCCAACCATTGGCAGACAGAGTAGTAGTGAAAGCTGCCGAAGCGGAAACAAAAACAAAATCAGGCATTATCATCCCGGATTCAGCAAAAGAAAAACCACAAAAAGGTGAAGTAGTGGCAGTTGGTCCAGGTAAAAAAGATGAACCAACTACGGTTAAAATCGGAGATACCGTATTGTATGGTAAATACAGCGGAACAGAAATCAATATCGACGGAACAGATTACTTAATCATGAGAGAATCTGACATTTTGGCAATTGTATAACCTCTTGTCGTCATTCCGAGCAAAGCGAGGAATCTTTTGAATTATATCAAAATCAATCAATTAAAAATTAAATAAACATGAGCGCGAAACAAATAAGTTACAGCACAGAATCAAGAGATAAATTAAAAGCAGGCGTAGATGCATTAGCAAACGCAGTAAAAGTTACATTAGGACCTAAAGGCAGAAATGTAATTATTGAGAAAAAATTTGGTGCACCACACATCACTAAAGACGGAGTAACCGTAGCGAAAGAAATAGAACTGGAAGATCCGTTTGAAAACATGGGTGCACAGTTAGTAAAAGATGTGGCATCTAAAACAAACGACGTAGCCGGAGACGGAACAACAACTGCAACGGTGTTGGCACAGGCTATCATCGGACCGGGCTTAAAGTCAATTACAGCAGGTGCTAACCCAATGGATTTGAAACGTGGTATCGACAAAGCAGTACACGCAGTAGTAGCTGAATTGAAAAATATTTCAGAGAAAGTAGGAAAAGATTTCTCTAAAATCAAACAGGTAGGTACTATTTCCGCAAACAACGACGAAGAAATCGGAAAATTCATTGCTGATGCCATGGAAAAAGTAGGTACTGAAGGCGTTATCACGGTAGAAGAAGCAAAAGGTACTGAGACTTATGTAGATGTGGTAGAAGGTATGCAATTTGACAGAGGATATATTTCTCCATACTTTGTAACCAATGCAGAAAGCATGGAAGTAGAAATGGAAAAACCATTCATCTTAATCTATGACAAGAAAGTTTCTTCTATGAAAGACTTATTGCCAATTCTGGAAAAAGTAGTTCAAACCGGAAGAGGTTTGGTCATCATTGCGGAAGATGTGGAAAGCGAAGCATTAGCTACTTTGGTGGTTAACCGTTTACGTGGTTCATTAAAAATTGCAGCAGTAAAAGCTCCGGGTTTTGGTGACAGAAGAAAAGCCATGTTGCAAGACATTGCAATCTTAACAGGTGGTGAAGTGGTTTCTGATGAAGTAGGAATGAAATTAGAAGACACTCAATTAGCACAGTTAGGAACTGCAGAAAAAATTGTCATTGATAAAGACAATACAACGATTATTAATGGTGTAGGTAAAAAAGCAGATATCACTGCCAGAGTAAATCAAATCAAAGCTCAAATCGAAAATACCCCTTCTGATTACGATAAAGAGAAATTACAGGAACGTTTAGCTAAATTATCCGGTGGTGTAGCTGTGTTATACGTAGGAGCGCCATCTGAAGTGGAAATGAAAGAGAAAAAAGACCGTGTGGATGATGCATTGCATGCAACACGTGCAGCGGTAGAAGAAGGCATCGTGCCGGGAGGTGGCGTAGCATTAATAAGAGCAAGCAATGCTTTAGATAAACTGAAAGGCGCGAACGAAGACGAGCACACCGGTATTGAAATTATCAAAGTGGCCATCGAAGCACCATTACGTCAGATATCTGAAAATGCAGGTGTAGAAGGTTCTATCGTAGTTTTTAACGTGAAAAACGGTAAAAAAGACTACGGATACAATGCTAAAACAGAAGTATACGAGAACTTGTATAAAGCAGGCGTTATCGACCCTACAAAAGTAACACGTGTAGCATTGGAAAATGCAGCGTCTATCGCTTCTATGATTTTAACCACAGAAGCAGCTATTGTAGAAAAACCTAGCAAAGAAGCACCGGCTATGGGCGGCGGCGGAATGCCTGGCGGTATGGGCGGCATGATGTAGTGAGACTGCATTTTCTTTAGAAAATGCATAGTCGAACTATCCTGAACGAAGTGAAGGATCTGTTGAATTCAGAATTAAAGACTGTATTTTCTTTAGAAAATGCATAGTCGAACTATCCTGAGCGTAGTGAAGGAT
>JADLAJ010000278.1 GCA_020848255.1 Chitinophagales bacterium | reverse complement strand
GTGCCGGTTTTTTCAGCTTCTTCAATACCTCCTCCAGAAAATCCATTTCTTTCTGCAAACGGAATTTTTCGCTTTTATTGGCTTTCAGGTAATCATCCAGCACTTTATATGCTTCCTGATATTTTTCAGTACGCTTTAATGCATTTACATACAACAAAGTGGCATCGTTCAGCACGCGCGCATCCGCAATCTTTTTGTACCAGGGTTCCGCAGATTTAAAGTCCAGTTGCTTATCATAACTTTCGGCAATCTTCAGGGCTATTTTCGATTGTTCTGTAATATCTTTAGATTTGTCAAAATCCTTTTGCAGCATTTCAGATGCCAGCGAATATTTTCTCAAGAGATAGGCAGTTTCGCCATCCTGCACTTTAGAAGTGGATTTGCAGGAAACCAAAAACAAGGCAGAGGCAAAAATGAGTATGTAAGCAAATTTATTCATAGAAGATAACATCACATTAAATATAACAAATTTATCGGGTTGTGGTTGATTTTTAAGACAAACTAACTAAATATTTCGCTGCAGGTTCGGTTTATATTTTTACACAATTCATCCAGCGGCAAATCGTTAGCATCCGAACCAAACGGATTTTCAATCTCTTCCGCAATCAATTCAATACTCGTTAAGATGTAAAACGTAAAGACAGTCACCGGAATGATGGTATAACCCAGAGAAGCAACATACGCAAAGGGCATCAGCATGATGTAGAAGAAAATAAATTTCTTCAAAAATGCGCTGTACGAATACGGAATGGGTGTATTCTTAATACGCTCGCAGGCACCGCAAATCTCAATAAATTGCTGGTAATCATTATTAATTAAAAGCAGCTGCATATCGGTTATCATTCCTTCCTTGTAAAGTAAATCTATCTCTTCAAAAATTTCTTTGGCCACCTGATTCGGAAGATGCTGAATGCTGCTGTGAAAATCAAATCTGTCTTTGGTTTGGGCATTTTCATCCAGTTCCGGTATGGTTTTTTCATTACGGAGATGTGACTTTAAAGAAACGGCAAAATAAGGAATCAGGGATTTTAATGCCGTTTTATGAATCGTGTCATTCGGCACCATCTGGTTGAGTTTAACGGACAGATTCCTCGAACAGTTAATCAATTGGCCCCATAGTTTTCTTCCCTCCCACCAGCGGTCATAAGCGGTATTGGTTCTGAACACCAGCAATAAAGAAATCACAAAACCCAGCATCGAGTAAATCAGCGAAAGATTTTTAAGCTGTGATTCTTTACTGATTTGGATAATATTGATTTCCAGATAGGAAACGAGCAAACTGTATACAGCAATGGCAACAATCATTGGAAACAACTGACGAACTGTATCTGATTTATGAAACCTGAAAATAAAGGTAAACCAGTCTTTGGGATTATAAGCAATCATGGTGCAAAAATAAAAAATCCCGACTAATAGTCGGGATTTAAACATTAAATTATAGGTTGTTTTATTTAGAGAACAACATCTCTCTGTACTTAGGCAATGGCCATAATTCATCATCTACGATAGATTCCAGACCGTCTGTAACATCACGCATTTCATCCATGATGGGTCTTACCTTATCACAGTACAGCAATGCCTGTTTCAATACATTCGTCTGATCATTTCCTTTTACACGCAAATCAAACATTTCCTTATCCAGTTTGATTAATTTATCGATGCCTTCAGAAATCTGTTTCAGAATATTGGTTTGCGCTGCATATAATTTTGCTTCAATACCCACTTCTTTCAATCCTTTTATGTTGGTGATTAGTTTATTCTGATATTCGATGCAGGCAGGAATTACCTGATTGATAACGATTTCACCCAAAGCACGCGATTCAATCTGAATTGCTTTGATATAATTTTCCAGTGCAATTTCATAACGTGCCTCTACTTCCCTGTGTGTATAGATGCCCTGTGCTTCAAACAACTTCACAGATTTCTCAGATACGAAAGCACCCAAGGCCACCGGAGCCGTTTTATTATTACTCAAGCCACGTTTTTTTGCTTCTTTATGCCAGTCGTCAGAATAGTTGTCTCCTTCAAACATTACTCGTTTGGCTTCTTTAATCGTTTTACGCAATACTTTTAATATCGCCACATCTTTATAGTCACCACCTTTGATGTATTCGTCCACTTCTGTTTTAAAGAGTTGTAATTGTTCCGCTACTATAGTGTTTAACACCGTCATTGGCAATGCACAGTTTGCAGACGAACCCACTGCACGGAACTCAAATTTATTTCCGGTAAATGCAAATGGCGATGTTCTGTTTCTGTCGGTATTATCCAGCATGATATCCGGAATACGATTATGAATATCCAGACGTAAAGTGATATTATCCTGTTCATCAAATTTATCTTCGTCCACACGGGTTTCAATCATTTCCAGTACTTCTTTCAGGTAAGAACCGGTGAATACAGAAATGATAGCCGGCGGTGCTTCGTTGGCACCCAGACGGTGTTCGTTACCATGGGATGCTACCGATGCACGTAATAATTCTTCGTGACGGTTTACCGCAGCAATCGTGTTTATAAAGAATGTAAGGAATTGCAAGTTCGTACGCGGTGTTTTTCCCGGCGATAATAAATTCACTCCCGTATCCGTACCCATACTCCAGTTATTGTGCTTACCGCTTCCGTTGATGCCGGCAAACGGTTTTTCATGGAATAACACTTTTAATTTATGTTTGGAAGAAACTCTGTCCATGACATCCATTAGTAAAGAGTTATGGTCAACCGCTAAGTTGGCTTCTTCAAACATTGGTGCGCACTCAAACTGAGAGGGTGCCACCTCATTATGACGTGTTCTCACCGGAATACCCAACTTAAGACACTCAATTTCAAAATCGCGCATGTAGGCGTAAACACGCTCAGGAATAGCGCCAAAATAATGATCTTCCAGCTGTTGTCCTTTTGGTGAACGTCTGCCTAATAAAGTTCTGCCGCTCATCACTAAATCCGGACGTGCATAATACATCGCCGAATCCACTAAGAAATATTCCTGTTCCCAGCCCAGTGTAGTATTCACATGTTTTACATCTCTGTCAAAATAATGTGCTACTTCTGTTGCCGCCTGATCCAGTACTTGTATAGATTTTAATAAAGGTGCTTTATAGTCTAAGGTTTCACCGGTATAAGAAATAAAAATAGTGGGAATACATAATGTTTTACCGTTTCCAACCGTCATAATAAATGCCGGGGAAGTAACATCCCATGCCGTATAACCGCGCGCTTCAAACGTAGCGCGAATACCACCCGATGGAAAGGAAGAAGCATCCGGCTCCTGTTGTGCCAGTGCGTCTGCACTGAATTCCTCCACACCGCCACCACCTTTAGGCATAAAAAAGGAGTCGTGTTTTTCAGCGGTAGTCCCCGTTAAAGGTTGAAACCAGTGGGTGTAATGTGTTGCCCCCTGTTTCATCGCCCAGGCTTTCATGGCAGAAGCCACCTGATCTGCGATATCTCTATCTACTTTTTTACCATCTCTTATACAAGCAGCCAGTCGCTTGTAAGCATCTGATGGCAGAAATTCTCTCATTTCTTTTTCTCCGAAAACGGCAGAAGCAAAGAAATCAGAAATTTTTTCGGCTGGTAACTCTACGTTCACCTTTGGCCTTGCGGAAAATGCGGATAATGCATTAAATCTGGTTTTTGACATACATACTTTCTTTGTATGCTAAGATGATAAAAAAAAAAGAAGATTAAAAGAGAATAAATGGTTTTTACCAAAATTTAGTTACTATTTACAGCAACTTGTTTGGTTTCTTTACGGGAAAGACATAATCCTATTAAAATAAAAGGAATGGCAATAGAACGGTAACGTACTATTGCGCCTGAATTATTCACTATCAGTCCGATTAAAAGCAGTGTATTCAGACCGAACAGAACGGAAAAAATTGCACCGGAATTCCGAATAAAGGATTTAAAATCAAGTGTGCATACTAAATAAAAAATCACGCCAATAAATAACCAGGTTTCCACACAGGCTAAAACCGGCAGGTAGCCTTTACATTCAGAAGGAAAGGGTCTGAAAACAGGATTTATAATTGCTTCCATAGCCAGTTCTGAATAACCGGATATATTGTGTGGCACATTTGTAATAATCGGAAAAGTCATGTTGCCGGGAATTGTTCTTAAAAAATAGTCTCTTCGGATAAACAATTCCTTCATCAGGTTTATTTCAGGACTTAACACATCGATTAATATGGCAATTAATATAAAAACACAGCCTGTCAGCAGATATATGAAAATACTTGGTATCCGTGGTTTTAATGATTTACTGATCAGCATGGCTATGGCTAACGGCAAGAGAATCATCAACGAATAAAATCGTACATACCCAAGGAAAAATACCCCTGTAAAAAGAAATAAAAATGTCCATACAGAATATTTTTTCATACTTATCCTGTCCAGATTATACAAAATAAGCCCCAGTCCGAAAATAGTTATGGCTTCTTTGTGAATACCTGATGTCCAGAATACTACTGAGGGTATTCCGAATAAAATAAACTGCAACAGTCTTTTATTATTCAACCTGGATTCAAAAAACAAATACAGATTGTAGATACCTATAAAGGAAAGAAAAGAAAATACAATCGCATGTACATTGTAAATTCCAAAGGAAAACAGCCGGATTAAGGCATTTAAACGTACTAAAAAATAATTTGCCTTATCAAACCAAAAGTGCATATTATCTGTATACATTAAAAGATGCTGAGGCACCGGTTTGAAATCGTTTGCACCCAAGGCAAGTTGCAGATAAACGAGCGGATTTGATTTTAAAGCACCATAAACAACATTACCGTTATAAAAATACAAATAAGTATCATCCCCGGTTAATAAGCCGCTTCTGAAAAGGTAACCATATAAAATGGCACAAAATGCTTTAAGTGAAAATGCAACAAAAAGAATCGTTTTACTTACAGAGGAGCAGGTAAAAAAACGTGTATTACCAATTATGAGTAAAAAAAATAAAAAATACGCTATCGGTACAATAATCTCCTGTATCATCTGTAATGTTGGTAAAAATAAACATTTTAATTTAATGATAATAAATATTCCGTTTCAGTTGCAGGGAATTAACTATTTTTGAACAGAATTTTTTATCTATGTCAACTCAGCTCCACCAACCATTAGTAACAGAAGAAACGGCTAAATCATTGGGATTATTGCCTGAAGAATATCAGAAAATACAGGATATCTTAGGCCGTATTCCCACTTTCACCGAATTAAGCATCTATTCCGTGATGTGGAGCGAGCACTGCAGCTACAAAAACTCCATTAAATACTTAAAAAAACTGCCCCGCAAAGGCAAAGCCCTACTGGTGGAAGCCGGCGAGGAAAATGCCGGTCTGGTGGATATCGGAGACGGCTGGGCCTGTGCTTTCAAAATAGAATCACACAACCACCCGAGTGCGGTAGAACCTTTTCAGGGCGCAGCCACCGGCGTTGGCGGTATTTCCCGCGATATTTTCACCATGGGTGCCCGTCCGGTAGCCTCATTGAACTCTTTGCGCTTCGGAGAACTCGACAATAAAAAAACACAGCACCTCTTAAAAGGCGTGGTAAAAGGCATTTCCCACTACGGCAACTGCTTCGGCGTGCCTACCGTGGCCGGTGAAGTTTATTTCGACGACTGCTATCAGGTAAACCCTCTGGTGAATGCCATGAGCGTGGGTATCGTTCGCGTAGGCGAAACCATTTCCGCCACGTCTGAAGGTGCCGGTAATCCAATTTATATCGTAGGCGCTTCCACAGGTAAAGATGGTATTCACGGTGCTACCTTCGCATCCGAGGATTTGGGCGAAGACGCTGAAGACAAAATCCCGTCCGTTCAGGTGGGCGACCCTTTTACAGAGAAGCTACTGTTAGAAGCTACTCTGGAAGTGATAAAAACCGGTGCTGTTGTCGGTATGCAGGATATGGGTGCGGCAGGCATCACCTGCTCAACGAATGAAATGAGTGCAAAAGGAAAGCACGGCATGAAAATCTGGCTGGATAAGGTGCCGACTCGTCAGCGACATATGCAGCCGTTTGAAATTCTTTTGTCTGAATCGCAGGAGCGTATGTTGATTGTGGTAGAAAAAGGTAAAGAGGCTTTGGTGGAAGCTGTCTTTGACAAATGGGATTTACACTGCGCCATCATCGGCGAAGTCACCGAAGGCAATCTGGTGCAATACTACATGAATGAAGAACTGGTGGCAGAAGTACCGGCGGATACCCTGGTATTAGGCGGTGGCGCTCCGGTGTACGACCGTCCATTTAAAAAACCTGCTTATCATGTTCAGCGCGATGAATATGATGCAGACAAAGTGCCTTTCCCGAAAAGTTATGTGGAAGTGGCGAAAAACTTAGTGCAAAATCCAAACATCGCCTCCAAGCGATTTATCTATAAGCAATACGACTCTATGGTAGGCGTAAACAACGCCTCTACCAACCGTCCGAGCGATGCAGCCGTGATTCGACTGAAAGACTCGACCAAAGGTTTGGTGATGACCGTAGATTGCAACTCGCGCTATGTGCATGCGGATGCCTACAAGGGCGGCGCGATTGCCGTTTCGGAAGCAGCCAGAAATATCGTGTGCACCGGCGCCAAACCGGTAGCAATTACCAACTGCTTAAACTTCGGAAATCCGTACGACGAAGAAGTGTACTGGAATTTCGTGCATGCCTTACAAGGTATGGGCGATGCCTGCATTCAGTTTGAAACACCGGTGACCGGTGGTAACGTATCGTTCTACAACCAGTCGCCGAACAGAGCCGTGAATCCTACGCCGACCATCGGCATGTTAGGCATCATTGAAGACGTAGCCAACATCATGACCCTGGATTTTAAAAACGAAGGCGATTTGATTTACCTGATTGGTAGCTGCACCAACGATATTGCCAGTTCAGAATACCTTGTACACGAACATAAAATCGACTTATCACCTGCGCCTCACTTTGAACTGAAAGAAGAAGCACAGGTACAGGATGCTTTAGCCAAACTGATAGAAAACAAACTCATACATTCCGCGCACGACTTAAGCGAAGGCGGATTATTTATAGCCGTGCTGGAAAGCGCCATGACCCGCAACTTTGGTTTTGACATCACCACTTGTTCTTCCATAAGAAAAGATGCTTGTTTATTTGGTGAGGGACAAAGCCGTATGGTGGTTTCCATTGCAGCCGATACCAAAGACAGTTTTGACAACTTCTTAAAAGTGAACAACATTCCGAACCGTTTCTTAGGAACTGTAAAAGGAAAAGACATCCTCATCGACGGCGAAAACTTCGGCAGCATCAGCGAATACAAAGACTTATACGATACGGCTATTGAAAAGTATTTTGTGTAATTGTCTGAATTAAGATTTACCGGATTTTAAGATTTTAGGATTACTTTAAGACAATGAACGGCATTGCTAGCGTAACGAAGCAATCCCTGATGAGCACCGTCATCTCGACCGAAGGGAGAGATCCCGACAAGTTTCAGGAAGGCTGAAAACCTATATATCCTCACTATCACTCAAATCATCCCACATAGGATTAAAAGCGCTAATTAAATTGTCTTTCTTCTCTCGTCGCCATTTTTTTATTTCTTTTTCCCGGGCAATAGCTTCTTCTATTTTTGAATGAAATTCATAATACACCAGATAATGTAAATTATACTTGTAGGTAAAACTGGTTTTACTGATACCATTTTTGTGTTCTTGAATTCTTGCATATAAATCTGCTGTAACACCAACGTACAATGTTGTTTTATTTTTATTCGTAAGTATATAAATACAGCCATCTCTTTGCATGCAATAAAAATAAGAAACAATTTAAATAGTGCTATGCATTGTCAGGATTTCTCCTCGTACCTCGTCGAAATGACAGGCTTCTTTTCAGTTGGCACATTTCATTTTCTATTTTTTGATACAGATTAATTATATTTAAACCGAACAAAAAGTTAGCAAATAAACCAAAATCTGAATGACCAAAAAGAAACTGAAACTCGAACTGCGGATTGACTGGAGTGAAATGGATTTTTTCGGGCATGTAAACAATGTAGCCATTACCAAATACATACAATCCGCAAGGGTTAACCTGCTGGAACATTTAGGCCTGATGCAATCCCAGTACGCCGATAAAATAGGGCCCATCTTAGCCACCACCAAATGCCAGTTCATCAAACCACTGTCCTATCCCGGACAGGTCATCATCTTCACTTCTGTGGAACAGATAAAAAACACCAGCTTCCACATACGCTATGAAATCATGAATGATGAAAAGGAAATCATCACGGAAGCGCAGGATGTCGTTGTCTTATACGACTACAACAAAAACACCAAACTCACTATCCCCGAAGATATCCGGAAAAAAATCATGGACATCGGGTAACAGTTCATACAATATAAGTACAACCGGAAATAGGCTGAGCAATGGCAAAACGTATGATTATATAAAACGTTGCTGCCTTACTTATTTGATGACTATCACATTTCCACGCAGGCTTGCCCGCTGCCCGTCCACAAATTTTAATGCAATATAATATGCATAAGCATCCGGCGGCACAACCGCACCTTTATAAGAACCATCCCATCCATCCAAAGGGTTATTCGGCAAACAGTTATTTCTTTCAAAAATCTTGTTACCCCAGCGATCGAAAATAATCAGCTGCTCAACAACAGCCAACCCTTCTTCCATACGTACCATAAACACATCATTATTTCCGTCACCGTTTGGTGTAAATGCGGTTGGAAGAAAAACAATGTCTTTAAGATTATCGATATTGATGATGTCTCTGATGACAATATAAATTTGATGCGTATCACAAATCACAGGAGCCGCATTGCTGCAGCTTATTAAACAAATGGTATCCTTACCTGAATAATTTCTGTCGGGTGTGTAGTCTATACAAACCATATGCGGCGATGTCGTATTCAGGTTATATACGGTATCATAGATAGTACCGAATTCCGGGTGTTTGCATATTATAGTGCTATGCAACTGATTCAGGTTGGCATCATGAATGGACACACAAACGGAGGTGCTGTCGTTTTTCCTGATAGTAACGGAAGTATCATTTACAGTAAACGGACACAACCCATTTAAAATAGTAATACTTTCTACTATCGTATCACGGCAGCAAGAAATATCATTATTGGATTCTATAACAAACATAGAATACAAACCTGCAGACTGATGGTCAAGAATAATACTATCCCCTGTAGCCGAACTGTTTTGGGTAAGCGGACCATACTGAATATTATCCTTCATGTAAAATACGTGATAACTGCTTGAAGACAGCAGCTGAAGTCCGTATAAAACCACTTTACCGTCATTGCTGTTGCACGCCGAATAATTTTGTGTCGCAGCATGTCCGTTGCTTAGGTTAATCGGATAAAAAGTATTTATACAAACCCTGTGTGTATCACAACTCTTATCTGTAAAGTTATCGCAGCTTATCAGACAGATGGAATCTTTACCTGCAAAATTATCATTGGGTTTGTAATTTAAACACACCTGATGCGGAGCTGCAATATTATTATTCGTAATACTTCCGAGTATAGCACCGTTTACAGGTTGCCGGCATATTGTTGTAGCATGCAGTTGATTTATGTTAGCATCACTTATCCTTATACAGATGGTATTTACAACATCCTTATACCCTGAAACACAGGTATCATTTACTATTACCGGGCAATTGCCGCCTGCATTGATAGTGACAGATTTACGTATCGTATCCTTGCAGCAGGATGCATTGTTAGTAGTTTCTATTATAAAATTTGAATACGTACCAACCTGTAAATTATTTAACAGCATCGTATCACCTGTAACAGTTGTAGTAATAAGGAATGGTCCTTTTGGCAAATTATTATAAGTATAGTATACCTTATAACTTTCAGCAGGAAGCAAATTCAGGTTACTCAATATAATACTGCCGCTGTTAGATAAACATTGACCGGAGCTAAATGCAGTAGCATTGGCTGTATTGAGTTTTATTTTCAGTTGTATGCTAAAACATATTCTGGTGGTATCACAGCTTTTGGGGGTGTAATTATCACAGGTAATCAAATAAATACTGTCATTGCCGCTAGCAGTTGGCCCGGTCTTATAGTTGAAACAAATTTTGTGTGGTGTGGTGTTATTTATATTTTGCGCACCGCTAACAGTCCCTTTAATGGGAACTTTATACAACGTTGAAGTGTGCAGCTGATTGATACTAAGATCAGAAATAGGTAAACAGATATTCATAAGACTGTCATTCTTAGTAGAAAAACAAGTATCTCTTACTGTAACCGGACAATTGCCGGGACTAATAACAACCACCTGACTACTGCTGTCTGCACTGAACGAAGAATCATTCACCGGACGCAGTGTAAAACCGGTATAAGTACCGGGCTCCGTATTATTCAGGATAATACTGTCGCCGCTTGCAGTCGTTTTAAGAATTACAGGCCCTATGTTTACGTTGTTGTATTTGTAGGTCAAGCTATATCGATGGTTCCTCAGCAAACGTAAATTTTTGAGTATAATCTTTCCCGTAGTTTGACCGCATTCTGTGGCATTCACACCCACAATGTTTGAACCGTTCATCATTATCCTCAATTTTATATCAAAGCAGACTGTATGAGTATCACAAATGGCAGGGTTGAAATTATCACAAGTAATGAGACATATGGTATCTTTCCCTGCAAAGCGGTTATTTGATTTGTATGTTAAACAGACATAGTGAGGAGTAGGCGCATTCATATTGTAAATCCTGCTTTGCAGGGTTCCGTTTGCAGGGTTTCTGCAAAGCCTGGTACTATGCACCTGATCTATGTTGTTATCATATACAGGAATACAAATCATGTTAAAGCTATCGCTCACTGCATTAAGACAAGTATCATGTATAAGCACCGGACAATTGATGCTGTATTTCACCTGAATCGTTTTCTTTATCGAGTCATGACAGCATGCGTTCGGGTTGGGCGATTCAATATAAAAGTCATAATAGAAACCTACTGAGACATTCGGAATTATCAATGAGTCCCCGTTTGGAGTCGACGTTATCGAAATCGGACCGCTAAGATTATTGTCTTTCCTGTAAAAAACTTTATACGCTCTGCTGCCGTTTAAATGCAAATTTCCTAAAATAATTTTTCCGTTATTTTGTGAGCAGCTGGACACGCCGATAGTGGTAATTTTTGGATCATCAACAGTAAGATTGCAGGGCATGCTGTCTACTATCAGCACCTGATAATCCTCCACCTCTCCAAAACCAACGCCGCTGTTCAGGTAACTTATATTTCCTGTACTGCAATCGAGAATATTCTTTTTTTCATCGTTCGTTAGAATCAAGCGTAAGTAAGTCTTTCCAATATCTGTTTGCGAGCAATTCCCGAGATTCCAGGTCATTTTCATGATCCTGTCGCTTGAGTCATTGCTTGCAATATTTCTTGCCACCACTCTTTCATTAACATCATTAAAATCACCGTCTACATTAAAATCAATAAAACCGTAAATATTTCCTTTATATCCTGAGTTGTTGTAAAACGGTACATCTACACTAAAGGTTTGCTTTGATTTATCAATTTTAATCGGCAATAGCAGGGCGTCTTCGTCATTTGCATTGGTCGGAGTTGGGATAACACCCGGTTTATAATAAATCAGGGTGTTTGGTTTTCTCGGTAGGGTATTTCCTTCATTATCATCAAAATTAGCAATAACACCCGGAATGCTTGGGTACAACTGGTCATCATCAATCCTGTTACCCAGGGTAAGCAGTGCGTTGTCAGATGTATCTTTTTTTATACTGGCAGTAACCCTTCCGTAAATTAGCGGGGCATCACCTGCATCGGTGTAAGGTATGATGTCTTCTTTAAAATCCAGCTTAAACATCACCCAGCTGTCATTATAATAATTTGCAGCAAGGTCAAATTGATCATTTGATTTATGAAGGTCAAATCCTCCTGAAATAATCCCCGGCAATATTTCCGGGGAATGCGTGGTCGTAAATACAAATAATTTCAAATCATCAAATAACAGCATTTGTTTTCCGGTTACCGTTTCTCCGGTATTTCCTAAATAATCATTATTAAAACCGCCGAGATAAGTAGCAAGGTATTTCTCTTTCAAATCAGAGCTACACTCTATAAACAACATATCAATAGTAGATCCTTCAGATGCAGGTGGAGTAAGAAAACTCTTGTAAAATGTATTCTCAGGAATCGTATTAACAACAGATATATTGCTTGATGCGGTAGTGCCGAAAATAAACAGCCTGCCGATACCGATTGGCAGAAATGCGATACTGTTGGCTTCATCGTAGCCACTGCCTCCAAAATAAGTGGCAGACGATTCGGAGGTACCGCCCGATGCAGAGCATTTAAATAATACAATATCTCCGGCACCGGCATTAGATGTCTGCAAAACCCCCTGACTTATAAATGGATAGTTATTGGAAGAAGAAGACCCGCATAAATACAAGGTATTGCAAGGACCCATGGTTAATCCTGTAAATTTATCATCCCCCGAGCCGCCAACCTTACTGAGCATGCTAAAAGCAGTTCCGTCTTTTTTCAGCACACCCACAATGCCATCCATTTCTCCCGCTTCGGTATTAGGAGAAACAGCCACATCATTTATAAAACTATTGCCATCCCATCCTGTAAATGAATTTCTGCTCGATTTGGTACTACCGCAAAAAGCAATATCACCGTTTGGCATCAAACGCATATCGTGTATGATATCATCTTCATCACCGCCGATATATGTACCCCAGCTAAGTATATTATAACTGGTAAATTGGGCAATATACATATCATGCAAACCGCCGCCATATAAAAAATCAGGTCCGGTAATAAAACTTCCAAACAGATTGGTGAGTTGCGTCATCGTTCCTCCCAGAATATATGTAGTATCGTTCAGTACTTCAATAGAGGAAATAGAACTTGCAGAAGTTCCGATGTATGTTCTGTATTTTAATTCTTTCAGGTCTGCACTGAATACCGCAAGCGATGCACCATTCGTTCCGTTGGTGCCTCCGTAAGAAGTTTTAGTATATCCGTCAGACAGTGCCGGCAATATACCGCTTGAATAACCGCCGACAAAAATGGTGTTATTTTCCGGGGAAATATTAATACAATAAGGTCTTTCTTCCAAATCAGAAGTAGAGCCGCTGTAAAAAGTATAATTCAGCACTTTGCTGCCTGATGGATTTATTTTTAAGATTAACCAGTCAACCCCGTAATTATTCCTGGCAGAATCTGAAGGCGGATTAGTCCGGAAGCCGCCTTCCGGATTACCATACGTATTATTTTGTATTTCTGTACTATCAATGGTTTCTGTACCTCCGCATACATACACGTTACCACTCTTGTCTAAAACACCGCCATACATGTAGGAATCAAAATGAGTATGAGAGGAAGCACCATCCATAAAACTTCCCCATATTAATTTGGGGTCTATCACCAGGGGGTGTTCTTCATTCAACGTTTCCTCTATGGTATAAGCCACCAGATTATCATCCACCAAAAATCTGGCGTTTTTAGTTTCACGTTCATGTTGTTCATTTATCTGGTAGGTAGCAGGTATATTCAAAGCCAGATTACCCGATTTTAAGTGTATCTGCAAATTTCCGTTAGCATCTGTACTTAAACTATCCTGTCCGAATAATTGCATTTTTATTTTTCCATAATCATTTGCATGCTCTACAATCCAGTCAAACTCAAGACTCCCGCTAACATTACTGTATAAACGCAAATCAATACCCTTATAAACATTCCTGATTTTTAACTCATTGGCAGATTTGATACCTGTATAATTTCCATTACCGGTAAACCAGCTATACTCAGGGCCATCCTCAGTATACACAGGTTCAATATAAAAATGATTTGATTTCTGAAATTTTATATCCACTTGCTGAATGTCTCTGGACCTGTCTTTTTTTACCACAGATGATACCAGCCTGATTTTATCTTTAAACACATACATTTTCGCTTCTGTCGTGGTGAAAGCATACAGAACATCTTTTCCAAACTGTCCCTTGTTCTGAATAAAATTAATTATATTCATATTCTCGTTAAGGTTTTTTCTGAAATCCTTATCCGACAAGATGGATTTTGCCGCATCTTTAGAATCCTTAGTAATGGTTGGAGAAAGTTTACTTGACAGGGGTTGCTCAGCAGGTACAGCATCCTTACAGATATTCTCAGGCAGTGCCGCTTTATATAAAGATTTGCTACTGCTAAACCCGGCTTTATCAGCAGCCGGCTTTTTAGAAAAAAGCAAGAATAAAGCACTGAATATACAAAGTAAAACTGTCCAAAAAATCCGGCTGTTGTTCATGATAATAGGTTTATCTTTTTTAAATATAATAAAGTTTATTGATTAAAGCGTGTATAAAAAGAAAAAAGCAATAAGTATATTTGGATAACAAGATGAAATATGGCTGCACTATGTTTAAGATTCATCATAAATACTACAGGCTTGCTCCTCGTAGCAGCGGCACTTTCATTTTATGCCATGTTTTGCACAGCACCCTTACCGGAACCTGCCGCTTTAACCCTTGATTTGCCTGCCGCAACACCGCCTAAGGAAATGGCAGTTTATAAAATCTTAACGGGCGTCAATCCCACTCTGGCGCGAGTCTTCCGCAGGACGTCCCGAAGGTTCGGGACGTGTCTGCTAAATCAGCCGGTCTCTGACCGCAACCGAGCATTTAAAAAGAGAACGTAAAAATTTTTATTCCCCGTCTCCCCTCTTTTTGTGCTAACTTACAGGATGGAAACAAGCTGGTGGATAGTACTGTTGGTTTTGGCGGCGGCAATAGCCCTGATCGTCTTTCTGATTAAACGGAACAATAAAGATGAAGAAGACCTGATAGAATATCTGGATAAAGAAGAAGACAAAAATAAAGCAGATGAATAATGTTGCCGGAGTTTCGTTTTATGCTTCCACCCTATAACGCATTAACCCGTAAACAACTCCTCACCACTAATCGGTATTCTCGGTAAAACACGCGCCCTTAAGCATTCCTTTTTGCCTATAATGTATATATTTACAGCGCTTCGCAACAAGGGAAGCATACCTAAATAAAAACACACTATGGAAAAAGTACTGGGATTCTTAACGCCGGCCATCGTCTACCTCTTCATCTTTATTTTAAACGCCGTGATGCCCGGCCGCTGGGTAGTGGGCTACGCCACCAAAGAACATTCCGACGAAAAACTGAAATATCGACTCAACGGATTGCTCGTGCTGTTTACTGTTGTGGCTTGTTGGTTAGCCTTATGCTATTTCAACATAATTTCATGGGACTGGCTCTATGAAACGCGCTGGTACGGACTCGCCGGTGCTGTCACTTTCGGATTAATTTTTTCCATTGCCATCGTGGTTACTTATCCCGCTGTAAAAAATTCTTTCCTCGCTGATTTCTATCTCGGCAGACTGGAAAATCCGCAGCTCTGGGGCGGCCGCATAGACGCCAAGATGTGGCTCTACTTAATCGGCGCCATCATGCTGCAGTTAAATATCCTGAGTTTCGCGGCACATCATTACATCCTGTACGGAACAGAAGCCAGTAAGGGTATTTTGCTGTCCACTGCCTTGCTTACTTACTTCCTGATTGATTATCTCACCTTCGAAGAAGTGCATTTGTATACCTACGATTTATTTGCAGAGAGAGTCGGGTTTAAACTCGGCTGGGGCTGTATTGCCTTCTATCCTTATTTCTATTCCATTCAGTTATGGTCCACCGCAGATTTACCCAATCCGCATACACCAACTTATTTATTGGTGCTGTATGCCTTGATATTTTTCACAGGCTGGGGTTTATCGCGCGGTGCCAACCTGCAGAAATACTTTTTCAAAAAAGATCCGAAACGCGTGTTCCTCGGCATCACGCCCGAAACCATCACCGATGGTAACAAAACATTGCTCGTAAATGGTTTCTGGGGCTTAAGCAGACACATCAACTATCTCGGCGAAATCCTGATGGCCACCGGCATCATTCTCTGCGTTGGACATCCCGGATTGCTATGGCCCTGGTTGTATCCCTTGTACTATGTGGCCCTTTTATTTCCTCGTCAAATCGACGACGATAAACGCTGCGCACAAAAATACGGACCGCTCTGGAATGAATACCTGAAAAAAGTTCCGAAAAGAATTATTCCGTTCGTGTATTAGTTTTTAAAACACATAGAAATATAGAAAATTAAGGTTGTTTTAAACCTGTGTTCAATCCACAGCACGCGGCGAAGAAAAATCTGAACGGCTTAAAATTGTCGTGCTCATAAAAAGTAATGCAATGTGCGTATGCAAAATAAATAACTTTAATAAACTGCTCCCGTCCTGACAAGACAATTTACAGAAGTCAGATTTTTTCGAGCTGAAGCATGGTGCGGTGGCAAAGTGCCTTGGATTGAACTTGATCTTTTTGTTTCTTTTTGTATCAAGACAAAAAGAAAGACAAAATTGAATTAATATAGAAATTCATCAAAAAAACAATGTTATAAGCGATACATCTTTCTCGTCGTATCTCCCATAATCAGTATCGCCATTTTTCTAGGCATCAGTTTCTGCATAATAAAACTCGCGATTTTGTTGCCCGTACCGGTGATAAATGAAGGTCGCTTTCCTAAATGCTTAAAACACTCTTCCACCACTTCTGCCGGTTCCTGCACACGCGGCGCGAAGAAACTGGTTTTCTCCGGTTTCGTATCAATAAAATTAGGTGTTGCTGTAGCACCCGCACAACAGGCCATCACATCCACACCTCTGTCTTTCCATTCATACCAGATACTTTCCGCCAGCACGCGGTCGAACGCTTTACTCGCAGCATAAACGCTTAAAAATCCGCTGCCCTGAAAGCCTGCCAATGACGCCATTAAGATAATCGCACCTTTTCCTTTGGCCAGCATCGGTGTGCCGAAAAGCTGCATCAAATTCATCGGCGTAATCATATTCGCCTGCGCAATCCGGTTATGATGTTCTATGCTGTTTTTTTCAAACGGACCGATATAGGAAAGAGCTGCATTATACACCAGCATATTGATTTCTTTGCCTTGCAACATGTTGTATAATTCCTGTGCGGCATTCGTATCAGCCAGATCACAGCAGATACAATCTGCTTTAATCT
>JADLAJ010000277.1 GCA_020848255.1 Chitinophagales bacterium | reverse complement strand
TTGTTTCTACAGGCTCCACATTATTAAGCAACGGACTCAAGGAAGCGGAACAGATTTTTCAATCAGAAGCCATTTTGGTGAAGAATAAAAATCTTTCTCCTGAGAAAAATGATATTTTAAACAATCTGTTGTTTCGTCTGGAAGCGGTAAAACGCGCGCAAAAAAATAAATATATTTTGCTGAATGCACCTAATGAAAGTCTGGATAAAATTATTTCATTATTGCCTGGCATCAATTCGCCCACCGTGCAGGCGCTGGCAATAGAAGGCTGGAGTTCCGTTCACTCGGTCATCACAGAAAAAGATTTTTGGGAAAAGATCCAACAGTTGAAAGAAGCAGGCGCAGAAGGCATATTGGTAATGCCGATTGAAAAATTAATTTATTAACTCATTTTTCCTTTGCGCACTTTGCGAAAAACGTAGTGTGCTTTGCGGTTAAATTATATAAAAATGCAAGTCATTAAATATCCAACAAGAGCAACCTGGAATGACATTATTCAACGGCCAACTCAATCGCTGGAAACCATAGAACAAAAGGTAATTCCTGTTTTACAGGAAGTGAAGTCTCGCGGAGATGAAGCACTAAAATATTATTCAAAATTATTTGATGGCGTTGAAATAGATTCTTTTTTAGTTACCAAAGAGGAAATTAATAAAGCAGTAAATTTAGTTTCAGAAGACTTAAAGGAAGCAATAAGTATTGCGCGTAAAAATATTCATACGTTTCATCAGCAACAACAAAGTGCTGTTGAAATAACCGAGACTATGCCTGGTGTACAATGCTGGAGAAAATCAGTAGCGATTGAAAAGGTAGGCTTGTATATTCCAGGTGGTTCTGCCCCTTTGTTTTCTACGGTGTTAATGCTAGCGGTACCGGCACAAATTGCCGGCTGTTCAGAAATAATTTTATGTTCACCTCCCGATAAAACAGGCAGTATCCACCCGGCAATTTTATATACAGCAGATTTGTGCGGTATAAAAAAAATATTCAAAGTGGGAGGCGCACAGGCCATTGCAGCGATGGCTTACGGTACGGAATCGATACCACAGGTGTATAAAATTTTCGGACCCGGCAATCAATATGTAACAGCTGCGAAACAATTAGTGAATAAAGATGGAATTGCCATTGACATGCCGGCAGGACCAAGTGAAGTATTAGTGATCGGAGATGATGAATCACGTCCTGATTTTATTGCTGCCGATTTACTGGCACAGGCAGAACACGGAGCGGATAGTCAGGTGATTTTTGTAACGACGGAAGAAGCTTATTTAAATCTGGTGCATTTTGCTATAGACCAGCAACTGAAAAACTTACCAAGAAAAGAGGTGACAGCAAAAGCGCTGGAGAACAGCAAAATGATATTGGTAAACGATATAGAGGAAGCTATAGCATTCAGTAATGCGTATGCACCGGAACATTTGATTTTACAAACCAGAAATGCAGAAGAGCTGGCAGAAAAAGTAATCAATGCAGGTTCCGTTTTTATTGGTCATTACACACCGGAAAGTGTGGGTGATTATGCCAGCGGCACCAATCATACCCTTCCTACTAATGGATTTGCACGCGCCTACAGTGGTGTGTCCTTAGATAGTTTTGTAAAGAAAATTACCTTCCAGAAAATATCAAAAGAAGGCCTGCAGAATATTGGAAAAGCAGTAGAAGTAATGGCAGCCAATGAAGAATTAGACGCACATAAAAATGCAGTGAGCATAAGATTGAAAGATTAAAGAATGAAAAGATTAAACATAAAGAATCTGGTTTGTCCGCACGTATTAAATATGCAGGCGTATTCGTCTGCCCGTATGGAATATGAAGGAAAGGAAGGCGTGTTTCTCGATGCCAATGAAAATAGTATAGGTTCCGTAACAGAAGAATTGCATAACAGATACCCGGACCCACTGCAGGCAGATCTGAAAATTGAACTGGCGAAAACCGTACAGCTTCAGCCGAATCAGATTTTTTTAGGCAACGGCAGCGATGAATGCATTAATGTACTGATACAATGTTTTTGTATTTCAGGGAAAGATAAAGTGGTGATTTTACCGCCTTCGTTTTCCATGTATGAACATGCTTCAAAGGTGATGAATATCGGTTTGATTGAAGTCTTGCTGAAAGAAGAAACGTTTCAGTTAAATGTGGACGAGATATTGAAGCAATCGCAGGACAATGCCGTGAAAATTATATTTATTTGTTCGCCTAATAATCCGACGGGAAATCTGATGGACGAAAATGATATTGAAAATATTTTAAATAACTTTAATGGTTTAGTGGTGATTGATGAAGCATACCAGGATTTTGCCAGAAATAAGAGTTGGGTGAACCGTCTGGATGAATTTGAAAATTTAGTGGTCATCAATACATTTTCCAAGGCCTGGGGAATGGCGGATGCAAGACTTGGGATGCTGTATGCAAATGAGGAAGTTATTCATTACATGAACACGATAAAGATGCCATACAATGTGACACAACACACCATAAATCTGGCATTGGAAGCATTGAATAAAGTAGATGTAAAAAATCAGTTTATAAGCGAACTATTGACAGGAAGAGAATGGCTGGAAAATCAACTGAAAGAAATAGTATTCATTCAGAATATCTATCCATCAGACACCAATTTTATTTTATTTAAAGTGGAAGATGCGAATACATTGTATAAATATCTTCTGTCAAAAAAAGTAATTATTCGTAATCGTGACAAAGCACCTTTGCTGAAAGGATGTTTAAGGGTCAGCGTAGGAACTACCGCAGAAAACACTAAATTTATTGAAGCACTTAAAGAATATAAAGCATAATGAGTAAGCAAAAAATATTATTCATAGACCGTGACGGAACATTAATTAATGAACCGGAAGACTTTCAGATTGACAGTTACGAAAAACTGCAGTTTTTACCGGAAGTGATTCCGTATTTGTCGCGAATAGCGAATGAAACAGATTTCAAATTTGTGATGGTGACCAATCAGGATGGCTTGGGTACAAAGTCTTTTCCGGAAAAAACATTCTGGCCGGCACACAATTTAATGATGGATGTATTGAAAAGTGCAGGCATTGAATTTGAAGAAGTCTTAATAGACAGAAGTTTTGCTAAAGATAATTTGCCGACACGTAAACCTAATACCGGATTGCTGACTAAATATTTTGATACACAGAAATATGACTTAGCCAACTCATTCGTTATCGGCGACAGACTGACCGATATTCAGCTGGCAAAGAATCTGGGAGCTATGGGAATTCTGATTGGAAGAAGTGCTGATAAAACGGACGATAACAAGTTGAAGCAAAACGAACTTAAAAAATCGATTGCTTTAAAAACAGATAATTGGAAATCGATTTACGAACTGCTAAGTAAACCTTCCAGATCGTCTTCGATTCAGCGCAATACGAATGAAACAAAAATTTCTGTGAAACTGAATCTGGATGGAACCGGAAAATCTTCTATCAAAACAGGATTAGGTTTCTTTGATCATATGTTGGAACAGTTGTCCAAACATTCAGGTTGCGATTTGGAAATCAAAGTAAAAGGTGATTTGCACATTGACGAACACCCTACGATTGAAGACACGGCTATTGCCTTGGGTGAAGCATTTCTTCAGGCATTAGGAAACAAAAAAGGCATAAGCCGTTATGGATTTTTATTGCCAATGGATGATGTATTGGCACAGGTGGCCATTGATTTTTCCGGAAGGCCGTGGATTGTCTGGAAGGCCAAATTCAACAGAGAAAAAGTGGGAGATATGCCGACAGAATTATTTTTCCATTTCTGGAAATCCTTCTCTGATGCCGCCAAATGCAACCTCAATATAAAAGCAGAAGGCGACAACGAACACCATAAGATAGAGGCCATCTTTAAAGCAGTGGCAAAATCTATTAAAATGGCGGTAAAAATAGACGGCAATGACTTGCCAAGTACCAAAGGGATGCTGTAGTTTCCCGAATTCTCAATCATATTGACCGAATAATCAATTTCTGACCTGTTTCAGAGTGTATCTCGTATTTTTCTGTGTCATAGCAGTTTTCCACCATTCTTATAATCGGTGGTTTACCACTATTGATAAATGTCAATTTGTTAATTATCTTTGTATTAACCAAAAAACATGAAAAGAATTTTACACATTTTACTTTTTATCGCCTTAGTGTCCGATTGTTTAGCTCAGGCGCGACTTATCTTAAATAATGGAGGAATTGTTAACATAACGAATGGTGCATTCATGGTAATAGATAATCCCGCCACTAATGCTATTACACGAAATACATCAGGTCATATAATTTCTGAAGATGAATTCAACAGAGTTAAATGGAATATAGGGACAACTGCCGGTTCCTATGTTGTTCCGTTCGGTATCGGTGCTGCAGAATACTTGCCAGTCAGCTTTACAACTTCCGGAGCGGCGGGAGCAAGCGGAAATTTGACGTTTGCCATGTATCCGGTGGGTTCCTGGCAAAATACAGCTAATTTGCCAGCGGGAGTTACAAATTTTATAAATAATTACAGTGCAGATAATTCTGTCTTTTCAATGGATAGATTCTGGCGAATAGAACCGGCAAATTACACGACAAAACCGGCACTCAGTAATTTAATTTTAACATACAGAGATATCGAACATTCAGTAGCAAGTAAT
>JADLAJ010000276.1 GCA_020848255.1 Chitinophagales bacterium | reverse complement strand
GGAGAGGTGCTGGAAATAAAAAACAATAATGCTATAGTGGCATTTGGCAATCTGCAGACCAAAGTAAAGGTGCATAATCTGGTTTTGGTGGAAGAAAAGAAAAGTAACTACGAGCAGAAACGAAACAGTTATTCTTCTAAAATATTGATAGAAAAAAGTGAATTTGACTATAATCTGGATTTACGCGGATTGATGAAAGATGAAGCTATTACAGCACTGGATAATTTTATGGACAGAGCTATTATGTACGGTATTCATAATATTAAAATTATACATGGTCGCGGTACCGGAGCTTTAAAACAGGCGGTGCAGTTTTATCTTAAGAAATATCCTCATGTTAAATCATTTCGCTATGAAAATGACCAGTTTGGAGGGGATGGCATAACACTGGTGGAAATGAAGTAGTACACAAGTTGTGTAAAACGAAATTATTGCCTTTTTCGGCTTAAAATCTTATATTTATACTAAATCTAAATTCTTATGACAAAGACTTTTACTTTGTTGATGCTTTTTATTGGAAATGTTTTTCTGTCGTACTCCAAAAGTGGTTTTCAATTAGTCGAAATTAATCCTGCAAACTTTGATAATTCTACATCCAGAGTTAATACTGAAAATTTCAGATTTGGAAATAAAGATTACATTGTTATTCAGCCAAAAATTAATTCAGCAGCATATCTATCTGAGAATGGAATTGATGTTCAGGCTTATCTTGGAGACGGATATTATTTAACGGCAATGGATGCTGTTGATACAAAAAAGAAACTTCAATCAGTACAGTTATCTAAAGTCGGATACATTTCAGAGGAGTCAAAACTGGATGAAACCCTTCGTTCTATCTCATCTTTTGAGCCGGTTTCTATATTGTATGCTTCTGCTACTAATTCCAATACCTTAACTGAACTAGCGCAAAAAACAGGGATCAGCATTATTTATAATGATGTAAAGAACCATCACTTTTCTACTTATGCGAATGCATCGCAGTTAAAGCAACTTACACAATACCCGTTTGTTTATTTTGTTACAAAATATTATCCCGTCAAAAATCCTTTAATCTATGACGGATCAATCATGTTAGGCGCTAATCAGGTGCAGGAATTACAGCCTTACGGATTTAATTTAAAAGGAGATGGAATAAATGTTGGTATTTGGGATGATGGAGCAGTTGGGACTCATATAGATTTACCAGTAAACAAAAATTTTGTAGTAGAAAAAGAGCGAAGCGGACTAGCATATATGTTTCATCCTACAGAAGTTGCAGGATGTATTGGTGGTAGCGGAAATGTGTTTGCCCAATTAAAAGGTATTGCCCCACATTGCAATATGTATTATTGGGATATTTTGAATGATATAGTGAAAGAAATTGCTGATGGAAAATCAAAGTATGATATAGATATTACTAATCATTCTTATAATTTTTCACCTACAAATTGTTTTCAATCAGGTTTATACATACCGGAAGCTGCAGATTTAGATAAAGTTGTTTATAATAATCCAACACTACTACCGGTTGTAGCTGTAGGCAATACAGCTACTGCAAACTGCGCAGTAGCAACAGATACTTTCAATTCTATAGATATTGGATTTCAAGGTTGCAAAAATGCGCTAACTGTTGGCTGGTTGTTTACAACTGACAAAATAGTAGAAAATAGTGGAAGAGGCCCTACCGTTGACGGAAGAATTAAACCTGAATTGGTGGCAAAGGGTTTTGCCGTATCAGTATTAACTCCAAACAATAATTTTTCATTGTCTTATGGCTCTTCTTATGCAGCACCGCAAGTTTCAGGATTGGCAGCATTGTTGTATCAAAAATATAAACAGCAGTTTGGCATTATTCCCAATGCGTCTTTGGTTAAAGCGATATTAATTAACACTGCAAGGGATTTAGGAAATAAAGGCCCGGATTATATATATGGATATGGAAAGCCGGATGCTTACAGAGCAGTCGCAACTCTCGCTAATAATTATTACTTCGAAGATATTGTTATTCAGAATGAATTTAAAACACGTATTATTTCTGTTCCACCCAATAGCAATCAATTGAAGATAACACTTTCTTGGACAGATAAAGAAGGTTCTCCCATTTCAATACAGTCAATTGTAAATAATTTGGATTTGAAATTGGTAACTCCTTCCGGAGATACTGTTTTGCCTTGGAAGTTAAATCCTTCATCACCGGGTAATATCGCTTTAAAAGGTATCGATAATGTTAATACTAACGAACAAATTACTATAGATAATCCGCTTAGCGGGCAGTATAAAATTGTAGTCAAAGGTTCATCTGTTCCTTTTGGCCCTCAAAATTATTCAGTATCGTATTTTTCACAAGATAGAAAATTGGAAATAACGTATCCTAATGGAGGGGAGATGCTTTATCCTACTCTGGCTACGAAAATTAAATGGTATTCAAATGGCATAGATTCAACATCGGTAATTGAATTTTCTTCGGATAGTGGTGCAACCTGGCAGATATTATCAGCTAATAATCAGTTGTCAAAACAAACGTTTGACTGGACAGTTCCAAATGTTGCCAGTAAAAATTGCTTTTTGAAGATTAGCTCCGGAAATAATATTGCTGTTTCTGCAGCTACATTTTCAATAGGCTCTCAAATAAATTATAACCTGATTAATCATTCAGTTTGTGACAAGTCTGTAAAATTAAACTGGTCTGCTTTTTCGGGTGCTTCTGCTTACAGAGTATATCTCTTTGCGGATAGTGTATGGACATTTGTTGAACAAACCACTCAGTTAAGCACTACAATTAATAACCTGATTAATGGTAAACTCTATTTTTATTCAGTTTCTACAATTAATAACGGTGTGGAAAGTGACCACAGCTCAGCGAAATCCTTTATACCCTTAGCCAATGCATGTACTTCGTTAAATGATGTTGGGGTATATGCAATTCACCAACCATGGGGTGGAAGAAAGTTTACATCTGCTTTACTGGGGGCTACAGAAAAATTATCATTTATAATAAAAAACTATGGTACAAATACTCAAAACTCCGTATCTGTCTCCTATATAATCAACGGTGGATTAACCAGAACAGCCACTTTAACAGATGTTATAACCAGCAATGATACTTCCATAATAAGATTTACTGTAAACGAGAATTTAAGTGCAACAGGAATTTATAATGTTGTAGCCTGGACAAACTTGCCGGCAGACAATAACTCTGGGAATGATACATTGTACTATACAATAAAACATTTGCAGAATGCACCGCTCATCTTGCCTTTTTCTGAGTCTTTTGAAAATGTAAAAACGCAGTTGTCTGAAGCAACATTTGGTATTGTCGGTAATGACTATATCGATTATAATCCTGAATATGGCGGAAGAATCAGAACCAATTTAGGGGATTTATATGCAAATACAGGAAAACGTGCACTTACGGTAGATAATTTTCTTGGAGGTGTTTCTGCTAAAAAGAATGAAATTTTATTAACTTATAATCTGTCAAACTACATAGATTCTTTGGTGTTTTTGGATTTTAGCTTTATCAATCATTCAGAAGCTGATAGTAACGATTTGATTTATGCACGTGGAAACGATACAAAACCCTGGGTTAGAATTTATGATTTATATGCAAATAGAAATACTCCGGGAAAATATAATAATGTAAAAGAAATTAACCTGTACCAAAAATTAAAAATTGAACAGAATCAAGATTTCTCTTCATCAACACAACTAAAAATAGAACAATCTGGAACAAAATCTGTGAATAATCCATTTACAGATGGCGGATATTCCTTTGACGACTTTAAACTTTATAATGCAGGGAGGGATGTGGCAATTATTGATGCTTCGTTGAAAAAAGTAAATTGTTCAAAAACTTATACACCACAACCTGTCAGTATCAAAATAGTTAATAATTCGTCACAATCCATATTAAACTTACCAGTGTTTTATAAAGTTGGAAATAATGATGCGGTAAATGAATTTGTTCCCTTTACTATAAATCCTAATGATACTGTAGTATATAATTTCAACACCTTATTTGATAATAATAGTCCAGGATTTTTTGCTGTATTGACATGGATTGAAAATGCTGGTGACAGAAACAATCTGAATGATACTTTTAAAACTTCTGTAATTGTATTGAAAACAGTAGATTCATTTCCTTATTACAATGATTTTGAATTAAATAATGGTAATGTATTTACTGAAGGAACTAATAATTCTTGGGTGTGGGGAACTCCATTAAAATATAATATCAGTAATGCAGCTCAAGAAACTAAAGCATGGACAACAGGAATTAATACAGGATATAATTTTAATGAAGATTCATATTTATACCTGGGATGTCTTGATTTTTCCGGATTAACGGCAGATCCTTATATCTCATTTAATTTTGTATCTGTTATGCAATCACAATCAGATTCTGCATATGCAGAATATTCTGCTGATGGAATTCTTTGGAAACGCTTGGGCTGTTTTGGCTGTGGTTTAAACTGGTATAATGGATTTCAAGGCAAACCTTATTGGGACAGAGTTGTTTATCCATGGCAGGTTGCTCACCTAAAAGTGCCATTGGCTTCCTTAGATGATTCAAGTAGTTTTATTTTCAGAATTCACTTGTTGTCAGATGATTTTGTCGTTTCGGAAGGTATTGGAATTGATGACATCCGAATTTTTAATAATCCAGATGTTATTGCCACAACTGACTCTGCTTATGTATCTCAGGTGTCATCAGGTAATGGTTGGATTCAGTTTTACAGAAACGGAAGGCTCGTTGCCGAACTAAATGATGATAATAGAAATTTAGGTGCTGTTTCCGTTGGATATGAGTCTAATTCGGATAAACAAAAAGTTCTGAATGATAAAAATATACTGTCACGCAACTGGGTTTTTAAACCGCAAAACGCTCCCATTGGTAATTATAAAATCAGGTTGTATATACTCAATTCTGAATACACAAATTTTGTTTTAGATGAAGATTCTATTAACAGAATGGGAGATATAGGATTGTTGCGTTATGTTGGATTGAATACGAATCTGGATATAATAGACAATCATGTTAAATCATACTATAAGTATTTTTCTCCATCAGAAATTCAGTTTTACCCATATCAGAACGGTTATTTTGTTGAGTTTAATACAGATACTTTAGGTGAATTCTATTTAATCAGTTTGAAATCAGATGCTGATGCAATACAAAGTATTAACCTTTTGGATTTTGCTGCACAAAAAAATAATGATGATGTATACCTGAGCTGGAAAACTACCAGAGAAGTAAACAGCAAGCAATTTATTATTCAATATTCATTTGATGCGTCAACGTTTATTGATGTGGACACAGTACCGGCAGGTGGTTTTTCTTCCAATACAACGTTATACAATTATCTGCACGAATTAAATGCAAACAGCGGTATTTACTACTACAGAATAAAGATGGTAGACAATACTAATAAATTTACATTCAGTCTTATCGATTCCGTTTATTTTACTCCAAGTGTAGGAATTAAGCAAAATTCCGTTTTAGCTAATGCATACATTTCAGGACAAGATATTGTAATTGAGTTTAAAAACAAGCTACAGACACCTTCTACTGTTCTTGTTTATAATTCTCTCGGTCAGTTACAGTTCAGTAAAAAAATGTCTTTGGTAAATGGAATTAATCCTTTAGGTATTTCAAATTTCCAGAATTGGAGTAAAGGTGCATATTATCTACAGATACAGGCAGGTGAACACAGCTATTATTCAAAACTGATGAAACAGTAGCTGAATGGAACCTAAGCTGGTTATTACTGAAGACGGCAGTTCCTCTTTGTTTGTTAAAGAACTCGACGAACATTATCATTCTGTGCACGGAGCCATACAAGAGTCTGTTCATGTGTTTATTAATGCAGGATTAAATCAAAAAATTAACCATCAGCCAGTCATTAATGTACTGGAAATTGGATTCGGAACTGGCCTGAATGCGTTGATAACCTGTATGGAAGCAATTGCTTCGAAGTCGCTTATAAAGTATACAGCAATTGAAAAATATCCTTTGAATACGGCACTTGTAGCCGAACTCAATTATTGCACTATTTTGCAATATAAAAATTGTGATGAAATATTTAATTCAATTCATGCAGCAGGCTGGGGGCGGGCAATATCTGTAAAGGATTCCTTTACATTGGAAAAATGTGAAATGGATTTTAAGGACATCATGTTTACTAATCAGTTTGATATTATTTATTTTGATGCTTTTGCACCGTCAGCACAACCGGAACTATGGACAGAAAGTATATTTGCCTCCATGTTTGAAGCATTGAAACCTGGCGGAATCTTAGTTACCTATTGTGCAAAAGGTATTGTAAAACGAACATTGAAGAGCGTTGGTTTTGAACTGGAAGCATTGCCCGGTCCGGCAGGAAAACGTGAAATGACTCGAGCACATAAAATAAAACCATAATAGTAAAATGTTGAGGCAGGTAGACTACATTATAGTGGGACAGGGTATTGCAGGTAGCATGATAGCTCATTTTCTGCTGAAAAGAGGAAAAAAGATTTTAGTGGTAGATGAATACAACCCAAATGCTTCTTCCAACATAGCTGCCGGAGTGGTAAATCCGGTTACTGGCAGAAAAATGGTGAAAACCTGGTTAATTGATGAAATATTGCCCTTTGCAAAAGAAGCATACAAAGCGCTGGAAAAGGATTTAAATATCTCTTTCTTTTTTGAAAGGGATATTTATAAAATATTTTCTTCACAAGAAGATGCAGAAATATGGAAGGTAAAAAAATCAGATAGTGAGTATGAACAGTATATGGGTGATATTGTCTTTTTAGATGAAACTGAAGTAAAGACACCTTATGGTGCCGGAATTATTAAACAATGTTGTTGGATGGATGTGCCCGGTTTTACCAAAGCATACCGAGCATTTTTATCGCAAAATGGCATTTTATTGGCTGAAGAGTTTAATTTTGAGCAGTTGGAGCTAACTGAAGTTGTCAGGTATAAAGACACAATAGCAGAAAAAATTATATTTTGTGAAGGATTCAAAGCATATAAAAATCCATTTTTTAAGAAAATTCCTTTTGCATTTGCAAAAGGTGAACAGCTTATTATTCGGGCAGAAAAACTTAAAACTGATAAAATAATCAGTAGAAATATATTTATTATACCTAAAGGAAATGATTTATATACCGTTGGCTCTACATTTATTTGGGATGATCTGGAGGAAACAGTAACAGAGTTAGGGAGGAAGGAAATACAGAGCAAATTGAATAAAATTATTGCAGTTGATTATACAATTGTGCAGGAAAATGCGGGAATAAGACCGGCTATGCCAGACCGCCGACCGGTAATGGGTAGCCATCCTGATTACCCTCAGATATACATCTTTAATGGCATGGGTACTAAGGGGGTCTCTCTGTCACCTTACTTTGCCAGCTATTTTCTGGATAGTATTGACAATGGTACAGAAGTTTTTCGTGAAATTTCTGTTAATCGGTTTGTGATTTAAAAGTCTAGATTTATATTTGTCATGTTTAACAAGAATGATCTTAAATTATAAACTATCTTTGTGTTATGAAATTTCCAACATCCTGGTTAAAAGCTGTTCCCTTACTGGTATTAATAATTTTTATTGGTTTATATAAATTTCGATATACATTACACTTAGCGAAGCCGAGTATAGAACCTGTAGAAACAATAGATTCAAGCTATTTGTTGAATCGTGTAAAAAAAGAGATTATAGCCAAAGGGTTTATTATGGACAGAGAGTTTAATGGTGTAGATGCAGTGAGATACCCTAATGAACATTCCATGGATAGCGGAATGGATATGATAAATAATGATCAGTTTTATGTAATTAAACTGTATGACGATAAATATAAAACTGAAATCTATATCGCAATCAGAGATTTAACTTTATTGTCAAAAATTCCTTTTTCTTATTCATTTGAAAATGGAACTAAAGTATTGGTTACAGCTTTTATAAAAAACAAGAGTGGTGTCAACGCGATGTATGGAGGTACAATACATAACAACAGAGGTAAATTAAAATTAACGGGGTATAATAAAACTACAAATCTTGTAACCGGAGAATTAGAAGCAGATTTAGATGCAGTTATTGAAAACGGCACCTGCGATATTCGTAATTTTAAATTTCATAATGTTATTTTGCAACACAATAAAATTCAATAACTAATTAAGTTGATATTGCAGTTTCAGTAAGTGATTGTACAAACCATCTTCTACTACACTTAAGGCTTGATGATTTCCTTCTTCTACAATCTTTCCCTGATTCATCACTAATATCTTGTCTACATTACGGATAGTAGATAAACGATGCGCAATGATAATTGTTGTTCTGCCTTCCATTAGAGTATCTAAAGCAGCTTGTACTAGCTTTTCAGATTCCGCATCCAGTGCGCTCGTAGCTTCATCTAAGAGTAAAATAGCCGGATCTTTTAAGATGGCTCGAGCAATGGCAATACGCTGGCGCTGTCCGCCGGAAAGTTTGATGCCACGTTCGCCTACGATGGTGTTTAATCCATCCGGAAATTTCGAAATGAACTCCCATGCATTTGCTTTTTTGGCTGCATTTAGTAGTTCTTCATCTGTTGCCTCTAATTTTCCGTAAAGGATGTTTTCTTTAATGGTGCCTCCGAATAACATAACTTCCTGTGGCACAATGGCCATATTGGAACGCAATTCTTTCACAGATAAATTTGTAATGTTTTTGCCGTCAATTAAAATCTTGCCTGAATTAATAGCATAGAACTTCAGTAATAACTGAACAATAGTAGACTTGCCCGCACCGGACGGCCCCACGAGTGCTATTTTTTCTCCGGGTTTTATATTGAAATTCATGTCTTTTAAAACCTGTACATCGCTTCGTGTCGGATAGCAAAAATTAACGTCCTGAAATTCTATGGAACCATTTAGTTTTGTGTAGGTGAATGCTTTGGTATCTGTTTCCTGTTCCGAATTTAAGATGTCAACAATACGTTCTGAAGCACCTACAGCTTTTAATAAGCGTGTATAGGTGTCACTCATACCAGCCAGTGAACCACCGATAAAAATGGTGTACATTAAGAATTCTATTAAGGCACCTAAGGTAATTCCTTGTACACCTTTGGTTATGGTGTTTAACTCTACCAGTCCACTTCCTTGCCATAATACAAAGATAAATGATCCAAACAAAGCAAAGATGATAAAGGAGATGAATGCACCTCTGTAAATACCACCCTTTAAGCCTAAGTTCATAGATTTCGTCACGCCAAAATCGAACCTTTTCGATTCAAATAATTCATTGGTGTACGCTTTTACAATATTTACCCCCTGGAATGTTTCATTGACTACTATATTAGCTTCTGCCAGTGCATCCTGTGTTTTTTTGGAGTTATTTCGGATAAATCTGCCGAAGAAAATAGCTAATACAATAATTACGGGAAAGGACATCAGCATCACTAAGGTAAGATGTACACTTCTGTAAAATAATAACCCTATACCAATGGCCAACGTAGCAGTCTGTCTGAAAAACTCAGCAAGTGTAATCGATAAGGTATCTTGTAATGCAGCCACATCATTTGTAATTCTACTGTTCAGTTCACCCACCCGTTTTTCCTCAAAATAGGGAATGGGCAGGCAAATCATTTTGTTGTACAGGTCTCTGCGTATGTTTGCCAGCGCACGTTCGTTCACTTGTGTAAAAAACCATACTCTTGAAAATGAAAATATACTTTGGAGTAAAATAATGACAAACAACAGTATTGCCACCTGGCTTCTCTGATGAATCATTCCGGATGCTTTACCCAAAGAAGCATCCACCAGTAAACCAATACTTTTTGGAAACGCCATAACCGTAGTGCTGGAAAAAATAAGACATAACATCCCGGCAAAAAAATACCATCTGTAAGGTTGTATATAGGCGAAAAGTTGTTTAGTTTTATTTAAAGACGCTTTGTTTACCTTGGATTTTGGCAAACTATCGGTCGGTCGTTCTATCATGCTCACGTATAGTAGTTATTTGCACAAAAATACTATTTATAACATGAGAATTGTGATTAAACATTGATTTTAAAGATTTTTTTAGGATTTAAATTGTTATCTTATTGTGCTTGTTAATCTTAGATATATTTCAGGCTTTTCAGGTTAAACAGAATTATTGGTGTAATTTTATGTTAAATTGATTTTATGGAATATGCAATAGGTGATAAAGTAAGTTTGATAATAGGAAGACCGACCAACCTGGGTGTAAATGTTTATATCGGCGACGATCAGATTGACGGCTTACTATACCACAATGAAATTTTCCAATCACTTGAATTAGGACAGGTGGTAGATGGGTATATCAAGAATATCCGTGAAGACGGCAAGATTGATGTGAGTTTGCAACCACAGGGTTTCCAGAATGTCATAGACCAGAATTTGAGCATTATTCTGACTCAGCTAAAGGCAAGACAAGGCTATTTAAAACTGACAGATAAAAGCGAACCGGAGCTCATTAAAGAGAAGCTGAATATGAGTAAGAAGGCATTTAAAAGTGCGGTTGGACAATTGTATAAACTCAAAAAAATTACCATCGAAGAAGATGGTATTTATTTAGTAAAATAATCTTTTTTTATCGTCATTGTAAGTTGTCAATAGATGCTGAAACGAGTTCAGCATGACGCACCGTAGCTACAACAATTTTCATACTGAACTTGTTTCAGGATCTTGGCGGCCCGCCGGGACCTCTTTTGCGAAACGGCTTTTTATTAAACGGTTTCTTGAATTTCTTTTTTGGCTGCGGATCGTAACGCGGAGCTTCCCCAAATTTTGCAGGTACTTCCGCTTTCGGTACCGGATGTCCTAACAATTCTTCAATAGCCAGAAATTTAAGTTGCTCCATTTCGCTAACGAGAGTAATAGCTGTCCCGTCTGTTTCGGCTCTGGCAGTTCTGCCGATACGGTGTACATAATCTTCACCGTCGTTGGGCACATCAAAATTGATGACCAAATCGATGTCTTCGATATCGATACCACGCGACAAAACATCGGTGGCAACGATGGTATGCGTCCTTCCGCTTCTGAAATTCAGCAACACATTTTCTCTTTCCGTTTGTTCAAGGTCGGAATGGATTTCTTCGTTTTTGATACCGTCGCGGTTTAATTCGCGGCTCAGTTTTTTTACATTTTCTTTTCTGGAACAGAAGATGACAATCTTGTTGTACTGTACATCTTTCAGTATCGATTTTATCAGAGGAATCTTTTGTGGTTCATATACGATATATGCTTTTTGTATAATCTTTTCCGGTGGCTTTGAAATCGAGATATTTACTTGTTCCGGATTCTTCAGTATCGTCAGTCCCATCTGGCGCATTTTTGGTGGCATGGTGGCAGAGAATAGTAAGGTTTGCCGTTCGGCCGGCAGATAGGTAATGATTTTCATGATATCGTCATAAAAACCCATATCAAGCATGCGGTCGGCTTCATCCAGAATCAGGTGTTTCAGCCCTTTTAAACGCACATAACCCGAAGCCAGATGAGAAATCATTCTGCCCGGGGTGCAAATCACAATATCCACTCCCTGCGACAAGGCGCGTTTTTCACTCTCGAAGGAAGAGCCATCACCACCGCCATATACAGCAATAGAACTGATAGGCGTGAAATAGGAAAAAGCTTCCAGGTTTTGTGAAATCTGTACCGCCAGTTCACGGGTAGGCACTATAACCAGAGCATTCACCTCGTCTTCGTGGCGCTCTTGCGTAATCAATTCATTGAGGATAGGCAACAAAAAAGCCGCCGTTTTGCCGGTACCGGTTTGTGCAGAGGCTATTAAATCTTTGCCGGCACGGATAATAGGGATTACCTGTTCCTGTACGGCTGTTGCCTGTTTGT
>JADLAJ010000275.1 GCA_020848255.1 Chitinophagales bacterium | reverse complement strand
TTTTTGGTGTGGATGTTCACACGCATGGAAGGTGCTATCATATGGTCAGAGCCGCCGTTACGGATAACGTTGATCAACCCATCCTCGCCGATATAACTTACAAACCAGGAGATTTCATCTGCGTGCGCTTCTATCACCACTTTGAATTCAGCTTCCGGGTTAATAACACCGTAAACGGTACCGTAATGGTCAACATGATATTCGTCTATGTAAGGCTTTAAGTAATTTAACCAGATTTTTTGACCTTCAGCTTCAAAACCTGTCGGAGATGCATTATTCAGATATTGAAATAAAAAATCTTCCGCTTTTTTGTCTATGGAATACTTCATGAATAAAATTTGATTTAAAATTAGAGTTTATTTCGTTAAAGATGGAATCAAAAAAACTGATAATGTGACAATCAGGAATGAACCATTATTACTAATGAACTCACTATCAGTTGATTTTCAGCGTGCAAATGTACAATTTATCTTCAAAAAAAACACATAAAAGCAGTTAAATTATCTACGTGCTAACACATAGCGTAAAATACCAAGCAGTTCGTATTTCATGGGGTATTATTTCAGAATACTTTAGCAAGAAAATAATATCATGAAAAAATTAACCCTTTATGTGCTTTTTATCTGCATTTCGACTGTTTCATTTTCAAATGCCGGTTTTAAAATCGGTGCCGGTGTTGGTGTCAGCGTAGCAAAAATTAAAGAGAAATATTATTCTGACCGAAATAAAAACATGTTGGCATTCGATGTTGCTATTCCCATGGAAATAAAAGTTGCCAGATATTTTGCCATTCAACCCGAGATACATTTTATTCAGAAAGGATTTGGTCTTAAATACTATGGTGTAAACGGTGTAGAAAACATTTACAGAAAGAGAATTTACATCGAAATGCCGGTGAATTTTAAATTTGTTTATCCTATTAGAGATAAATCATTTGTAAATGCTTATATAGGTTTTGGCGTTGGATATGCATTGTCTAACAAACAATTGACCAAATATTCTGATGGTCAGAAAAAGAAGGAATCGTTTCCTTACGATAATAATGTAGATGATGATAATAGTGCATACAGAAGATATGATCTTATTTTACCTATTGGTTTTGGATACGAATACAAGGTAAGCAGCAAAGTTTCAGTTTATGCCGATTTAAGATGGAGTTTAGATGTTAATAATAATATCCGTTATAAAGTTAAACCGGACCCGACACCACAGTATTATTACAGAAATTTCATATTCAGCATGGGGGTGAATTTTATTGCAAAAGACAAATAAAAGAAAAGGCTGAATTTAAAATTCAGCCTTTTCTTTATAATATTATCTAATTAGAAATTAGAATTTCAAATCATTCAAAGAGATGGTTTGTGATGTTCTCACATCGCCGTTAAAGCCACAAACATCCAGTTTTATGGTTGCCGGCGTTGTGTTCCAATCGATATTAATCATACCGAAATTCAGTTCTCTTACCGCATTTCCTACTCTGAATGGATTCACCGATGTATTGGCTTCATTGTGCGTTAATCCACTGGAAGTGAAATCAATAATTGGATATTGTCCGGCAGGTGTACGTTTGCTGAATTCTGCATAATGCACATCACCACTCACCACAAAAACACCTTCCGCATTGGTTTCTTTGATTGTTCTGAAGAATTTATCCATTTCGTGCGGGTAATTAGCCCATGCTTCCCAACCGTTGTGAGCAGTACATAACTGAGAACTGGAAACAACGATTCTGATGGTTGCCGGAATTAACAACTGCTGTCTTAACCATGCCCATTGGGTAGCACCTAAAATTGATTTCGTAGTATCTGCAGTTGGCGAGATGGGCTCACCGCTGATCACATCTAAGAAGTTTCTGCAATCCAGTATAATTACCTGAACTCTGTGCGCCGCATCTCCGTATAAATAAGAAGTATAAACACCATCATGTGTTCTGATATCATGTGTAGACGGGATTTGCCAGAACTGCATGAATTTATCTTTAGACTGAATCTTATATGCAAATTCTTTTCCTGCATTATTTAAACCATAATCATGGTCATCCCAGGTAGCAATACTAGGTACTGCAGCTCTGAAATTCTTGTAATCATAGTTGTTTTTTAATAAGTCATACTGTGTTTGAATCCAGGTTGGATAATCCGTAGTGTTTAAAATATTGTCAGCATACATGTTATCACCCATAGCTATATACAAATCAGGGTTTTTAGCCTGCATGTTTCTGTAAATAGACAGGTTTCCCGTTTGATAGCAACATGAACTGATACAAATCTTCGTCAGGTTTAAACTAAGGTCATTTTGCTTAATGGTAGGTTCTGTTCCTGTTGGAATACAGGCCGTCATTATGATTGACGTAAGTAATAAAAGGTATAGTATTTTTTTCATAAAAGTGGATTTAGTCCAAATTTATGAATTTCGTGTGAATATTTTAGTTAAATGTTCACTTAAATTACAAAGGAATATTGCCGTGTTTTTTCTTCGGAGAATTCACCACTTTATTTTCCAGCATACGGAATGCCTTAATCAGTTTCATTCTGGTTTCTTCCGGTTTAATCACTTCATCAATAAAGCCACGTGCCGCCGCCTTGTAGGGGTTGGCAAATGTTTCGGTGTATTCGTCTACTTTTTCCTGCAGTTTCTGTTCAGGATTACCGGCTGTTTTTATCTCATTTTTGAAGATAATTTCTGCTGCACCTTTGGGACCCATTACGGCAATCTCTGCTGTAGGCCAGGCAAAATTCATATCCGCTCCAATGTGTTTGGAATTCATCACATCATAAGCACCTCCGTAGGCTTTACGGGTAATAACAGTTACTTTTGGAACCGTTGCTTCACTCAATGCATACAAAAGTTTAGCCCCGTTTACAATGATACCATGCCATTCCTGATCGGTGCCGGGTAAAAACCCGGGAACATCTACCAGAACCAATAAGGGAATATTGAAGGCATCGCAAAAACGTGTAAACCTCGCTCCTTTTCTGGAAGAATTAATATCCAAAACACCGGCTAAATAGGCAGGTTGATTGGCCACTATTCCAATACTTCTGCCTGCAATGCGGGCAAAACCTACCACTAGATTTTCAGCAAATGCTTTGTGTACTTCGAAGAAAGAATTTTCATCTGTAGTGTGTGCAATTACATCTCTGATATCGTAGGGTTGATTCGGATTTGCCGGCAAAATAGTTTTTAAGTTCTCCCTGATTTCAGAACCTACCGTTTCATATGGATAATTCGGTGCAACTTCCTCGCAATTTTGAGGTAAATAACTTAAGAGTTGTTTGATTTGCTGAATGCAGGCGACTTCATTTTTTGCTGTAAAATGGGTTACACCACTCTTTGTGGCATGCGTTATTGCGCCACCTAATTCCTCAGAGCTCACTTCTTCGTGTGTTACGGTTTTTACAACATTGGGGCCGGTAACAAACATGTAGGATGTATTTTCTACCATCAGTGTAAAATCCGTCATAGCCGGAGAATATACCGCTCCGCCGGCACAAGGTCCCATTACGGCAGAAATCTGCGGAACAACACCGGAGAATTGTACGTTTCTATGGAAAATATCAGCATAACCTCCTAAAGAAACCACCCCTTCCTGAATACGGGCACCGCCGGAATCATTTAAACCAATGACAGGCGCCCCTGTTTTGGCTGCCAGATCCATAATTTTACAAATCTTCTCAGCATGTGTTTCCGAAAGAGAACCGCCGAATACCGTAAAATCCTGAGAAAATACATACACTAAACGACCGTTCACCGTTCCATAGCCTGTAACCACGCCATCTCCCAGATATTTTTCTTTGTCGATACCAAAGTCTGTTGCACGATGTGTAACGAGCAGTCCGAGTTCTTCAAAACTACCTGCATCCAGCAACAAATCAAGGCGTTCACGCGCCGTAAGTTTTCCTTTTTTGTGCTGATCGTCAATACGTTTTTGTCCGCCACCTAAAAGCGCTTCCTGTTTTTTCTGTTCTAATGCCTGTAATTTCTGTTCGTGCGTCATAGTTACAAATATACGTAGTGAAATGCTAAATTTTAAGTTGATTCTGTAAGAATAACCTTAAAGAAAATATTATGCCTGTTCTTTTAGTATTGCAAAAATATCCAGGCTTATAAAATGTCCGTCTTTTATCTCACAATCTACCATGGTACCTTCCTGTTTGAAGGATGATTTTTTCAGGGCATTTTTGCAGTTTTCATTTTTTGATTCTACAAAACCTTCAATCCGGTGCAATCCCAATTGATTAAACCCATACGAACAAATCAGCGGCATGGCTTCGGATAAAATACCCTTTCCCCAGTATTCCGGCAGCAGCCAAAACCCTATTTCCGCTTTTTTATGTTCTTTACTCAAACTATTCAGCCCTCCTGCTCCGTAGAAAATACTATTATCTAAAGAACAAATTGCCCACCACCTGCCGGTTCCGTTTTTTTCTAAATCGAAAAAAAATTCCATCTGTGCCTTAGTCGCGTCCAATGAGTCATACCGAACGCCGTAATATGGAATTATATCCGGATGTGAAAGTCCTCTAAAGACATTTTCCAGATCATCCGGCTGGAACGGACGCAGTAATAAACGCTCGGTTTTAATTTCCGGTGACATTATATGCAAAAGTACTATTTAATGTTTTTAAACCATAGATGAATCAACAGGATTTAGTTTCTTTGTATCATCATAAATAAATACCATGAATAATAAATATGCAGTCGTTACGGGTGCCAGCAGCGGACTTGGATTAGAGTTTGCCAAATTACTGGCAAAAAAAGGTTATAATTTAGTGTTGGTAGCCCGCAGAACAGAACGACTGGATGCGTTAAAACAGGATATCCTGAAAGCTTACCCCTTGGATATCCATGTGGTTCCACTTGATTTGTCGGACGGAAATGCTTCGCAAAAATTACTGGACTACACACAACAGAATAAGCTGGCGGTGTCCGTATTGATTAACAATGCCGGCTTTGGTACGTCCGGTGATTTTTTATCCCTGCCATTAGAAAAGACGGTGGAAATGCTGCAGTTGAACATTACTACCCTAACTCAACTGACGTATTTATTTGGGAATGAAATGAAGAAAAATAAAGAAGGCTATATCTTACAGGTATCTTCCGTCGGAGCGTTTCAACCTGCTCCTTCTTTTGCCGCTTATTCTGCTACAAAATCGTATGTTATGCTGTTCGGTGAAGCACTGGATTTTGAACTTAAAGGAACAGGTGTTTCCGTCACAACACTTTACCCCGGTGCTACCAAAACCGAATTTTTCGAAGCGTCTAATACCAAAGTAAATAAGAACGTAGAACGTATGCTGATGACAGCTGAAGAGGTTGCTGATATGGGTTTAACAGCCATGTTTAACCGAAAAAGAAGTATTGTTCCCGGTTTTACCAATAAACTGTCTACGCTTCTTGTACAGTTATTACCCAGAAAATTATCTACTTACATTGCAGCCAATGTCATGAAATAATCAGAAATCAATCTTGAACTTATTTTCTAATTGATACGTAAGATTGGTAGCTGCACCTTCCGGCGGACGACTGTCAAAATTTAAACGGTAATTGATACCAAATGAAAGCAGTTTGTGAAACCTGAAGCTTAATGAATTATCTGTTGAAATTCGGTAATCTTTCATGTCTTCAAATTTTGGCTGGTAATAGGTAGTACTTACAATCTCTACCGTTTTTATCGGGCGGAAACTGAAACTGAGATACCCGCTGAATCTGCCCTGTAAAAGTTTCTGTGTTCTGTCCTTATTTACTTCATATTCCATCATGTACAAAGTGCCGATGTAAGTTTTAAACTTTTCTATTTGTACTACTTTAAATCTCGGTCCGGTTCCCAGTAAATACCGTAAGCGAATCCCATTTAGTTTATTGTATTGAATTTGTGTAAACGCCTCCCAGCGCAGCCAGTTTTTTATTTTATAGTTATAGCGGAAATGAAAAAATCCTGAGTTGACAAATTCCTCATCGCTTGACTTCAGCAAATCCACACTTCCCAATAACAAATACAAACTTTTTGCAGATTTATACTGAACATGTGCCGTGTTACTGAACGCGAAATATTTTACCTTTTGTTTTCCAAACGTAAAACCCAAATTGTAATTACCTCTCCAGCCGGTGGTATCAGTGGTGTATCGTTCTCCTTCAATATTTACGATTTGTGCATCTGCCAGCAGGCAAATGAATAGAAAACCAAAGAGTAACAGTAGGTTTTTCATAATCCTCAAAAATAATCTTTTTGACAATTAACATAAAAAAAATACATTTATTTAGAACCAATCTAAACAAAGGTTGTTTAATAATTGGATTTGGTCTAAATTTGTACCAAATATTAGGTAGCGTTAAACCCAACCCGATTATGGCTGAAACACAAGATGAAATACTGGAAGATGTTGTCAATTCCGAATA
>JADLAJ010000274.1 GCA_020848255.1 Chitinophagales bacterium | reverse complement strand
TGTTTATTGAAAATCTGGAAAACGGAAAAGTAGCGACCTACAGTAAAACCCTGATGTGTACCACCACAGGTATTTCGTACGAAGAACCTTCGCCGAATACGTTTTCTTTCAACTCTCCGTATGGTGCTTGTCCTTATTGTAAAGGACTTGGTGTGGTAAAAGAACCGGATTTATTAAAAATCATTCCGGATAAAACAAAGAATATAATAGACGGTGCTATTGTACCGTTGGGCGAATACAAAGACAATTACACCTTCAAGCTCATCAAACAAATTCTTACAGCATACAAACAAAACATCAATCATCCGATTGAAAAAATTTCTAAAGAAGCGATGGATTTTATTTTGTTTGGCAGCGAAGAAAAAGTGGATGTAAATCTGGATTTCGATAAGAAAAATAAATCCTATGCCATTCAATTTGACGGCGTGGTGAATCAAATCAAAAAATCACTGGAAGACAACTCTTCGGATGCGCTGCAAAACTGGGCGGAAAACTATGTGAGTGAAGTGGATTGTCCGGAATGTCATGGCGCGCGACTGAAAAAAGAATCCTTATGGTTTAAACTGGACAATCAGAATATCAGCGAAATTGCACGATATGATTTGAATGAATTAGATGTTTGGGTAAAATCTCTGGATAAAAAATTAAGCAAAAACCAGAGCATCATTGCAAAAGATATTCTGAAAGAATTGCAGGACAGAATTGGATTTTTATTAAATGTGGGATTGAATTATTTATCGCTGAATCGTCCGACCGGTTCCTTGTCCGGCGGTGAATCGCAGCGCATTCGTCTCGCCACACAAATCGGTTCCGAACTGCAAGGTATTACGTATATTTTAGATGAACCAAGCATTGGTTTGCATCAGCGCGATAATCACCGACTGATCAATGCACTGCGCAACTTAGCGGATATCGGCAACACCGTCTTAGTGGTAGAACACGACAAAGATATTATGCTGGCATCGGATTACATCATAGATATGGGCCCACGCGCCGGCGCACACGGCGGTGAAATTGTGGCACAGGGAACACCTTCAGCATTTTTGAAATTAAATACCACGACATCAAAATATTTAGCCAATAAAATTTCAATTGAGATTCCCAAGAAACGCAGAAAAGGAAACGGCCATGCGTTGAAACTGAAAGGTGCCAGTGGCAACAATTTAAAAAACGTGAATCTCGAAATTCCGCTGGGCACCTTTACCTGTATTACCGGCGTTTCCGGTTCCGGAAAATCCACGCTGATTAATGAAACCTTGTATCCGATTTTAAACCAGCATATCTACCGTTCACCGTTTAATCCAATGGCGTACAAATCCATTGAAGGCTTAGAACATATTGATAAAGTAATCGAAATTGACCAGTCGCCGATTGGCCGCACCCCGCGCAGCAACCCTGCGACCTACGTAAAAATGTTTGACGCCATCCGCAATTTATATGCGAATATTCCGGAAGCAAAAATCCGTGGCTATAAAGTCGGACGATTTTCGTTCAACGTCATTGGCGGCAGATGCGAGGAATGTCAGGGTGGCGGTATGAAACTGATAGAAATGAATTTTTTGCCGGATGTATATGTGGAATGCCCGAAATGTCTGGGCAGACGTTACAACCGCGAAACGCTGGACATCAAATACAAAGGCAAATCTATTTACGATGTGCTGGATATGTCGATTGAAGATGCGGCGCATTTCTTTGAGCATATTCCGTCTATTTACAATAAAGTGAAAACGCTGAACGACGTGGGTTTGGGCTATGTGCGTCTGGGACAAGCAGCCACAACACTCAGTGGCGGCGAAGCACAACGTGTAAAACTTTCGGAAGAACTGAGCAAGCGCGATACAGGAAAAACGATTTATATTTTAGACGAACCGACCACGGGTTTGCATTTTGAAGATATTCGCGTATTGTTGGATGTATTGCAAAAACTGGTGGACAAAGGCAATACGGTGGTGGTGATTGAACACAATTTGGATGTGGTGAAAGTAGCTGATTATATTGTAGACTTAGGACCGGAAGGCGGACGCGGCGGCGGAGAAATTGTGGCCACCGGAACGCCTGAAGAAGTAGCGAAAAACAAAAAAAGTATTACGGGGCAATTTTTGAAAGAGGAGTTGAAATAATTAGCGAATTAGCTGATGAGATAATTAGCTGATGAAAAAGAAGAACCGAATATGAGCACGTCATTTCGAGTGAGGCACGTGCGAGAAATCTCGCGTTGAAACGCACTACCCATGTATAAAGAACAATTCTTCGTAATTATTTATTATTTTTAATTACAAATGAAACTACTTTTTTCATTCATATTATTTTTTATTGCTCCATATTTGATGGCAAATGATGCACCAAAAGTAGAAGGCATCTGGACCTGTAGTAAAAAAGATTGCAAAGTAGAAATTTACAAGACCGGCAATACCTACGAAGCCAAATTATTATGGGCGCGAAAAGAATTGGATGAAAACGGAAAGCCAAAATTGGATAAAAAGAATCCTGATCCAGCAAAAAGAAATCTGCCTGTCATTGGAGGCAAGACTTTGTGGAATGCTGTATATAATGAGGAAACACATTATTTTGAAAACGCTACTGCATATAGAAATGGTAGAAACTTTTGCGGTAAATTTAAATTAAATGAAGATGGTACGTTAACCATTATCGGTTACATTTGCTCTATGAATATTCTTCGATTTTCTGAAACCTGGTCTAGAGTGAAGTGATGCCGTGTCATGCTAAACTTGTTTCAGCATCAAAAAATTAACTTAATAGTTTATATTTATAAAATGCACCAACCCGTCTTACTGCAAATAAATAATTTCTTAGATAACTTTATTGTTATGCCTGTTCACAATGGATATATCGTCTTTACAATATTTATTTTTTTATCCTCAACAAAAAATAAAATAGTCAGTTCTCAATTAATCTATATTTCGAATTCATTACTATTACTAGGCTCTACAATTGGTTTCTTAAGTATTATTATCAAGATGTTTTCATATACCAAAGTAGATAAATTCAACCTATATATGTTTTTCCCACTCTTTTTACCTTTTGTTAGATTATTGATAATTTTGAAACTTTTTATCAAGAAAGTAAATCGTTATAAAACAAACCGAACCTTGTATTTTTGGATATTCAATTTAGCATTTACAGCCACTAGTATCGGTATTCTTACTCTTGTGTTATCAAAAAGTGGAAACAATATTGATGTACTAACTGAATATATATGGAATACTTCAATTCTAAAATGGTTATTAACATATCTAGGACTCCTAATCGCTGGTTATTTCTTATTTCCAAGAATATTTGAAGTGAAGAATGACGATGAGATCGTAAAACATTTGGTTGAATAAGCATACCCTACTCCTTCACAAACTTCTGCACTGAAAAGGACTGTTCCGTTTCAACAGATAACAAATAAACGCCGGCGGGCAATTGCTGAATGGGAATTTCTATCAAGGACGAACTAAGCAAGCTTTTGTCTAAATACATTTCTTTACCGCTTACATCCACAATTTTTATCTGCTGAATTTTCTCCAAGCCGTATTTCCAGTTCCATTCCAGTCGTATTTTATCTTGCGCAGGATTCGGATATACTGTCACCAGATCATTCAGCACCCGAACATTATTGACACCTGAAATAATGCTGTTATTCTTCACGGTGTGACAGGCTATCGTGGTGTTGTCTTCATCTATGATACACAACTGCACGGAATCGTTGCCAAATACTTCCATTTTGCCAAAGGCATTTTTAATGTTGTTGTTGCCGATGCCTAAACCGCCTTTATTCCACAACCATTTATTCAAATCGAAACCAATCTGGCGCAAAACTTCATTAAACTGAAAATACAATTCCGTAGAACTCACACTCAGTCCGCTGGCATTCATTTCCGGCAAACCGGCATTCGTTCCATCGTCAATGGCACAGCCATGTGTATCGCCACTAATCACCATCACATTTTTAATGTTGTTGCTCTTGATATAATTCAGAATTTTTTCGCGCTCGTAGGCATACGCACCAAAGTAATCCGAAAAACTATACGACAAACGGAAACCCGTTCCGGGATAACCTGCGATATTAAACTGCATGCCTTGTATCAGTAAAGGCAGCTCCACCAATGGCTGTATATTTCTGTTAAAAGGCACACCGGAAACAATAAATTTCCACGTTGCGGTAGAATTTCTCAACCCATTCAACAGCCAATCCAATTGCGGTTGATTCAACATAGATTGCGTCGGACTGTTTCCATTAAACGTCCATAAATTTAAGCCTGCATTGTATTTGAGATTATTCCAGCCACCGGTATTGCAGCTACGCACGTCTATCATAAAAAATTCGCAATTGCCTACTTTAAATGCATGATAGTAACCATCGGTATCATTCACCATCGGATAGCCCGGAAAAAATTTCTTATAACCACTCAGACAATTGGTGCGCATTTGTTGCGTGCGCGGAATCAAATCGAAATAATTAATCAACTTTCCGTTTTCGTATCTTACCTGTGCGCCGCCGCCTTTAAAATATTTTGAATTGC
>JADLAJ010000273.1 GCA_020848255.1 Chitinophagales bacterium | reverse complement strand
TTTGCTGGCTTGTTTATTATTTTTTCTCCAACACCTACACCAGCGTATTGAAAAAGTCACGTTTGGGCGAAATCTTCCGGACTGCCATTCAGGCATTCATCGGCGGTATTCTCCTGTTTTTCAGTTTGATGCTGAACGACATTATCAAAGGTTACAAAGATTATTACTTTCTTTTTTTCGGATTCATGCTGCTGCATTTTTTCATCACGGCATTTTTCAGAATCAGTGTATTGAGTTTTATCAAATCACAAATCGGAAACGGGAAGATTTCGATTCCTACATTGCTCGTAGGCACTAAAGAAAACTGCGAAAAGATTGAACAGGAAATCAAAACCTCTAAAATAAAACTACCGTACAACATCGTCGATAAAGTAATGCTGAAAAACGCTGATGACAAAATCACCTTAAGCAAATTTAATTTCGAAGATGTGATTCTGGCATTGGGCAATACTTCTACGCAAACCATCGAGAACCATATCATCTACTTCCTGAACAAAGGGAAAACCGTGCAGATACTGCCGGACGAACTGGATATCCTTTCGGGAAAATTTAAGACACAAAGTATTTTCGGTTCGCCGCTGATAGAGATACCGACCGACCTGATGACACCCTGGGAAAAAATCACCAAGCGTCTGGCGGATATTTTACTTTCCTTTACCGGACTGCTGCTGCTCTCCCCGGTTTTATTGATGGTAGCGTTGAAAGTAAAACGCTCTTCCAAAGGCTCTGTCTTTTTTTTACAGGATCGTGTGGGACTGAACGGCAACTTATTTTCCATCATCAAATTCCGTTCAATGATAGAGAATGCGGAGAACGGCACACCGCGTCTGTCTTCCGAAAATGATGAACGCATCACACCCTTTGGCAAAACTATGCGCAAGTACCGCATCGATGAGCTGCCGCAATTGTGGAACGTACTGAAAGGCGACATGAGTCTGGTGGGGCCGCGACCGGAACGCAAATTCTTCATTGACCAGATTATACAAACCGCGCCACAGTACCAGCTGTTACAACGCGTAAAACCCGGAATCACCTCGCTGGGTATGGTGAAATTCGGCTATGCGTCCACGGTAGAAGAAATGCACCAGCGCATGCGCTACGATTTGCTCTACATCGAAAACATTTCCTTTCTAATGGATGTAAAAATCCTGATTTATACCGCGATGATTTTATGGAAAGGACAAGGGAAATAAACAAACCATGAGTCAGAGATTACTATATTTACTGCTATTGCTGCCATTAAGCATATTTGCAAAACCGAAACAAGCAAGCATTGACTGCAACACTATTTTCGTGTGCATTGACTCATTGAGTTATGCCACACTTTTTGATCATCCGTTTATCATGGACACGCTTTTTATTTGCAGAGAACAACAAACCACGACAAGCAATGATACGTACACTGGAAAATATGCCATCGGAAAAGCGGCTACATTAGAGTTTTTTAAACCGGTGCCAACATCTGAAAAGAACGGCGATAAACCCGGAGATGCCGGCATAGAATTTAAGACAAGAAAATTAAACAACTTAGCCACATACACCCAACAAGCGACTAATAAGAAACTTACTGTTCTAACGGATACTACGAAAACAGATACAGCCGAAAACAAATTCATCAACTGGTACAGAACGCTGGAAATTAAGGACAGTGTGTCTTCTGCTGCATTTTCCATTAGTTTGCTGGAATATGACAAAGAGTACCTTACGTTCTTAGGATTTACCGACATGGAAATACAATCAGAAATGACGTATGAGCAATTCAACACCTTGCTCTCCGGCGGCAAGAAATACCCGAAAGCCTTTAATGCCATCGAATCGGTGAGTGTGCTGCTGAACAAAGAAGAACTGCATTACCTTAAGCAAAATGCCCTACTGATGGGTCGGAGAGTGAAACGCGGAAAAATAACAGGCAATCATTTCAGCATAAATTACAAGCTAAAGGACAATGCGCTTTTTCACGTGAGTGCTATCCGCCTGTCGCTCACGCAACCCTTCCCTTCGCGCACAATAAGCATCAGCAGCCACCTAAAACTAAAAATTGATGGAGATACTGCAGTGTTGGAGTTTGAGTAATATCCGTGCCTTTGTTGGTGTTCTTCACCGACAAACTACCATCCGCAAAATAGTCATTCAAGATTCCTCGCTGCTTCCGAAGTTTCGGAACGGAATGACAGCGACGCGGAAAATACTGTACATACATTCATCCAGTAAATCCTAGTTCAGATAAATGAATCGTAGTTTCTATATCCATTCGAAATGACATTACTAATTTTCACATGTTTATAGGCGAATTTACATCTGATTAGAAATATTAAAATTAATGCTTAAATTAGTTTACTTAAAATCAAACCTATGAAAAAACTAAGTTTAGTTATTTTACTATTTATCGGATTTTCCGGCAGCATCAAAGCACAAAAAGTATTTTCCGTTGACTACTCCAGTCAGGCAAATATAAAAGTGTTTGTCGTAAAATACGAAAGCCAATGCGACCTGAAAGTATACAAAGTAAAGTACGAAAGCCAGGCAGGAAACAACGACGGTAAATGGTTTTTTACTGATTATGCAAGTCAGGCAAAAAAGAAAATCTATTTTGTAGATTATGAAAGTCAGGCAGATTTAAAAATCTATTTTGTGGACTATGAAAGCCAGGCCGGCTGGAAAAATACCTCTAAAAAAAGTTTATTGTATTAACATCTTGCCACGATAATCGCTGTTCCTTTGTTGGTGTTCTTCACCAACAAACACCATCCATAAAACACTTATACAAGATTCGTATCTTTAATTTATGAGCGTAAAAGACATACTCCGTCATCCATTTGAAAACTGGATAAGGCCTATTGTGCTTATGTATGTGGGTTTACCCATATTTATATTAAGTGCATTGGCGGACATAGGTCTTTTGCAGTTGATCGGCGGAGCAATCTTATTTCTCGGATATTTCTTATCGCTTATTTCCATTTTCTATTTATTGTACAAACGAGAAGGATGGAAAGCATTTTATACACTGGTATTTATCCTTATGTCCATTATGATTTTTGGTTTGATGGCCGGGTGAGTTTGGTGTCTCGGCAAGAGATTGCTTCGTACCTCGCAATGACGGTAAAAGATTAATAGCAATCCACATCTACTACTACGCGGATTTGTTTGAAGGACTGGAACTGGTACAGGCCGTTGATGGCTTGCTGTATATCGAATTTAATGCGGTTGAGTTCCTTGTAGCTTATCGGAATTTTTACCAGAATATCGCGCAGGTAATAATTATTGATTTTCTGAATGATGGGCGCATTCGGTCCCACTACCCAGCCGCTGTATTTGGTGTGCAGGTAATCCGCCACCTTATTCGCCGCTTCTATCGTGGTCTTGATGTCTTTGTGTTTCACCGTCAGCTGTATCAGCCTGGAATACGGCGGATAATGGAATTGCTTTCTCTCCTGCAGCTGTGCCTGATAGAAATCTTCGTAATTGCCTT
>JADLAJ010000272.1 GCA_020848255.1 Chitinophagales bacterium | reverse complement strand
TATAAAATGTCATTTACACAGTCTGCGGCAGATTCTGCAATAAACCAGAATTATGGCAATAATATCCTGGATTTTGCGTCGTTTCCGTCCAATACCACCAATGTGAAAATCCAGAACGGATTTCCATATAAAGTAGTGGATAATGATATCCGGGTTGGTTATATCATCAACCCTAAAATAAATATGGTGATAGAAGGAAAACTGCAGTTCAGGAAGTATACCACAGATTTAGCGACTGCCAAAACACTGAAGAGTAATTCGTTCATGGTGACCTTTGCCACCAGTATATTCAACAGATACTACGATTTACCCATCATATTTTAATTAATAAAGGTTAATTCACACTTTCAACCAATAATAATCTTATTTTTGCATTTCTTTCCGTTCTGTGTTTCGGAATCCGGAAACAGAACTATTTTTAATGAGAAAATTGATTTATGCGTAAGATTGTTTTAAGTTTTTTAATTGCGGTTTGTTCTTTTGCGGTTGCTTTTGGTCAGGATTCCATAGCGCCACCAACAGCCGTAACAACAGGTCCCAAAGGAATATCTGCTCAGGTAAAAAAGAGAATTACCTCTGCCAAAGACAGATTGGTGATTGATTTATGCATGATGAATGCCATTGTTAAAAAGGATGGTGGCGTTACCGTTCCGAACGATTTTAAATTAGGCGGCTTTAACAGAGGTATCAATGTATACTTTATGTATGATGTGGTATTGGGTAAAAAAACGAAACCGCAGCATTTCAGTATAGCGCCGGGAATTGGCGTTGGTTCTGAAAACTATTATTTCAAAAACTATAAGCTTACGTGGCACTACGATTCAATAACCCGTTTTAAACCGCTGGGTGATTCCATCTCGTCTAAAAATTCTAAATTAAATATGACGTATATTGATATTCCGATTGAATTCAGATATCGTTCTACGCCGAATAAGAAAACCGGCATGAGCTGGAAAATTGCAGTGGGCTTCAAATTCGGCTTCCTGGTAGGCAGCAAATGGAAATACAAAGGTGAAGATCCGAACAAAGGCACCGGCGGAGAAAATGTGACCATCAAAGACATCAAAGTGGCAAAAATGAGTAAATTCCGCTACGGACCAACTATCCGGGGTGGATACGGACCGGTAAGTTTATTCGCATACTATTCAATCGGCAGTGCCTTTACAACAAAAGGGCCTAAAATGAATCCGATTGTATTTGGTATCTCTATCAACGGTTTATAAGATTACAGCTTGAAAATACAGGAATCCCGCTCCGAACATTCAGGGCGGGATTTTTTATTTCTGTTAACGCAAATAAACATTCAAATTCGTTTAACGTTTGTATTTTTGCAGATATGTCTAATCCGTTTAAAAACATACAGGGCGAAATAGCCTGGAAAGCACCTTCCAATATAGCACTTGTAAAATACTGGGGAAAATACGGCAACCAATTGCCGAGAAACGCATCCATCAGTTTTACCTTAAACAATGCTTTTACTGAAACATCTGTAAAATATGTTGCCAAAACAGATGGTAGCAAGAATATCGATTTGAAATTCCTGTTTGAAGGACAAGAGAATCCGAAATTTGCAGAAAAGATTCAGAAATTTCTGGAAAGCATCATTCCGCATTTCCCATTTTTGCCGCATTTTTCCCTGGAAATCAATTCTTCTAATTCCTTTCCGCATTCTACCGGCATAGCCAGCTCCGCTTCCTCTATGGCGGCATTGGCCTTGTGTTTAACTGATATAGAAAATACGCTGGACGGCGGTCTTTTTCCTTCCGCCTTTTTTGAAAAAGCCAGCATGATTGCAAGATTAGGCTCGGGCAGTGCCTGCCGTTCCGTGTTTCCGTATCTGTCGGTTTGGGGCAAGCACGCCAATATCGCATTTTCCAGCAATGAACACGGCATTCCGTTCCACGATACGGTACATCCGGTGTTCAAGACCTTTAAAGATGCCATTTTAATCGTTTCTTCCGATGAAAAATCGGTATCCAGCCGGGCCGGACATGCGCTGATGGACGGCAACCCGTTTTCAGAAAGCCGCTACCAGCAAGCCGAAACGCATCTTACGGACCTCGTAGGGTACCTGAAAGACGGCAATCTGGATAAATTCGGAGAAATAGTTGAAAATGAGGCGCTTACATTACATGCACTGATGATGTGTTCCACGCCGTCGTACATGCTGATGTTACCTAATACGCTGAAAATTATTGATTTAATAAAAAACTACCGAAGCGAAAAAGGTGTACCTTTGTACTTCACGTTGGATGCCGGACCAAACGTACACTTGTTGTATCCGGAGGGAAATGCAGCAGAGGTGGAAACATTTATTCGTGAATCGTTGTTACTGTATTGTGAGCAGGGCAAAGTAATTTATGATCAGGTCGGAAAAGGACCGGGGAAAATAAAATGAAAAACGAACAGTCATTCAATTCCAAGATTCTTCTTTTCGGAGAGTACAGCATCATTCAGGACTCTATGGGACTGACCTTGCCGTACAATGAGTTTAACGGAAAGCTGACCTTCGATGCTAACGAAATGAACGAGCAATTCGTTTCTGAATCCAATGAGCATCTCGTAGAATTCGCACAATACATTCAAAATTTACTCGACACCAAAAAACTGAATATCGATTTTGATATCGAGGCATTTAAAAAGGATGTGGCGAATGGCATGTATTTCCAGTCCTCCATTCCGCAGGGATTTGGCGTAGGAAGCAGTGGCGCCTTGGTGGCGGCTGTGTATGGAAAATACACCAACAATAAAATCACGATAGACGACGCTCCGAATAAGGAAACGATTTTAGAGTTGAAATCTATTCTGGCCAAAATGGAATCCCATTTCCACGGCAGCAGCTCCGGAGTGGATCCTTTAATTTGTTATCTGAATTTGCCATTATTAATCAATGGTAAGAATGGCGTGGAACCGGTAAAAGTGGAAATGAATAACCTTGGAAAAGGCGCAATTTTCTTAATTGATACCGGCATCAGCAGAAGTACGGAACCGCTGGTGAAATACTATATGCAGCGCATGGAAGAACCTACGTTCCGCGAGTTCGTGGACAAGCAATTGAAACCGTTTGCCAACAACTGCATTCAGGCATTTTTAGACGGCGACAAGGAAACCTTGTTTGCCTATATGAAACTACTTTCCAAATTCCAGTTTGAGCATTTCAAACCGATGATACCGAAGCTTTTTAACAAGATGTGGAAACGCGGACTGGACAGCGGCGAATACTACTTAAAACTTTGCGGTGCAGGCGGTGGAGGCTTTATCTTAGGCTTTACCAAAAACTACGAGCTCACCAAAAAACAACTCAAAGGACAGAATTTAGAGTTGTTGTGTAATATATAAGGATAAGAAAGCTGATATATTTTTTAAATCCCATTAGCCTAATAGACGCTCATGATTTGGAATTTTCTCCCTTAATAATATTTCTATTCCGTTCATATTACTCCATTCTCTGAATGATTTTTGTAATGCTAATATTGTAGCTGTTTCCCAATTCGGTTCATCTTTATCAAACAATTTAATATAAACAGTTTCATCTTTTAATTGTCTTGCTTCCTTGAAAGATGGAAAGGACAATAATTTTCCTTTATCAAAATATTTTAATGCTTCTGCGCCAAACCACATCTCAGGCGCAGCCATCAAATACATTCCATAAACTCTACGCTCATGCCCGGGATTGTAAAAAATATCAATCATGTCACCTGCAATAGGATTAGGAGACATAAAGTTTGGTTTTCTCTTTAAAAAAGAATAAGGTTGTTTAAAAACATCAAATTGATTCACAAATATCTCATTTTGCCAACGTGTCTTTCGGTGATTTGTAATGTAAGCTGTTGTAAAATTATTATAGCTTATTCTGTCAATCAACAATGGTAAATTAATATTTTCCATCTTATTTACAGCTATAAGAATTGTTTCCAGATTAAAGATTGGATGCTCTTGCCTAAAGATAACTTTTTCAAAATCATCATCATCATTTTCATTTCCACCCAAAGTAAAAAGCTTATCGCTTGCTGCCATTAATTCTTTAGATGATTCCTCATCAAAATGTTGTCTGCCATTGGTTGAAGCACTATAAAAATGAGTGATTTCAAAAAGAATAACATCTTTAACAATTGAAATGACTTCCGCATTATTTTTAAAAGTATTTAGTTCAAAAGATATCTTAATAACATAGTCCATTACAGTAAATTTTTTCTCTAAAATTTCCACGTCCCTCCGGCGCCCATTTCCACCATTTGTGCGGTGGCGCCATGTGCTTTCACATTGCCTAAAATCATCATCTGCGAGCGTTTCTTTTTACCCATTTCCGGCATATAACAAACACCGCCAATCTTAAAAAATATAGGCAACGGCAGGCGAAAGGTGTGGTACAGATAAGCACCCAATTCCAGGTGCATCGCTACACGGCCAATCAAAATTTCGTCGCTGACACTGACACTTAAATTAGTCGCAGCTTTTTTTAGTAGTTTATTTTGCACCTCAAATGTGTTCACATATATAAACGGCTCTCCGAAATTAAATTCCAGGTTCGCAGCAGCACTCAGTTTGTTGGTTATATTCAGGTAGCGCGAGTAACCGATGCTGGTGTTTTGTGCCAGATAGGTTTTCTCGGGAATCAGGTTGTTCTGTACGTCCAGAAAACCAACAGTCGCCTTTGCAAAAATTTCATTTTTTAAGACAGGTTTTTTGCT
>JADLAJ010000271.1 GCA_020848255.1 Chitinophagales bacterium | reverse complement strand
GTTATTTCCACATTTTCCAGAATGGGGTAAACTGTTTTTTTCTTTCTTCTCATATACTTTCTAAAAACTTGTTAAAATTAACTAAATAAACAGAGTCTTTTTAAGTTCTATATTAAAGTATGATAAAATTGAATAAATTTGTTCTAAATCACTTCTAATATGCAAAAAGCTTTACTTCTCCTTTGTATTTCATGCTTCTCGTTTTCTTCTTTAGTGTCGGCTCAGGATGATGTGTTGTTTTCCGTTGGTGATACGAAAGTGAAAAAATCAGAATTTGAATACATTTACAAGAAGAATAATTTTAGCAATAAGGCAGATTATAGCAGAAAATCGCTGGAGGACTATTTGAATCTGTATGTCAATTTCAGACTGAAAGTGAAGGAAGCGGTAAAGCAGGGTTTGGATACAAACGACCGTTTTAAAGAAGAGTTGAATGTATACGAAAAACAATTGCTGGATTCCTATGTAGAAAAAGATATTCTGGAGAAACTGGTAAAACAGGAGTACGAACGTTCTAAAACGGATGTAAGTCTCAGTCATATTTTCTTTGCAGCCGGCAGCGGAAACGAAGCGGATGCATTAGGGAAGGCATTGGAGGTTTCTAAAAACATAAAAGCAGGTACTTCTTTAGAAGCAGCAGCAAAAGGCTCTGAAGACAAACAATCTGCAATCAATGGAGGAAAAGTTGGCTGGTTCAATAGCTATCAGATGGCTTTCCCGGAACTGGAAGATGCTGCATATAAAATGAAAGCAGGTGATATTTCCGAGCCTGTAAAAACCCGTATCGGGTATCATATTCTTAAGTTGAATGAAACTCGTACAGCGCGTCCAAAATTAAAAGTTGCCATCATCAAGCGCTTCTTTTCTATCACCGATACCACAGAGAAAGGCAGAAAAGCCGTGGAAGATACCATTCGTCTCGCATATGCAAAATTGAAAGCAAATGAACCCTTTCAGAATATAGTACAACAGTTTAGTGAAGACGACTTCTCTAAAGGAAACAAAGGCGAGTTAGATTGGTTTGGAATTAATACCTACGCAAAAGTATTTGAGGAAACGGCTTATTCCTTAAAAGACGGAGAATATTCCGCACCATTCAAAACAAATACGGCATGGTATATTGTGAAACGACTTGAAACGGCGAAACCATTGACCTATGAAGAAGCCGTTCCGGTATTGAAATCCAAGTTGCCGAATTTGCCACAGTATCAGTATGAGATGGATAAGTTTATTAATAAACTGAGTGATAAATATGCGGTAAAACAGGTGAAGGAAAATTTACCTGTTTTAAAACAACGTCTGATTGAATTAGCACAGGTTGCTCCATTTGCTTACAGAGATACAACAAATGCAAGTATATTGCTGCGGATTGGAAAAAAATCCTATAACGAAAATGATTTTGGTAAAAAGATACAGGAGATTTTTTATACGGTCTATCCTAAAGCAGGTGTAGATAAATATGATGTCTTGATTAAAAGCGTCGTTCAGACATTTATTATAGATTATTATAAAAATGATATTCAGCAAAACAATGCGGAATACAAATCGCTGATGGATGAATACAGAAACGGTATCATGATTTTCGCCTTGTCGGAAAGCAATATCTGGAATCGTGCATCGGAAGATTCTACCGGTTTGCTGGCCTATTTCAATGAACACAAACAGGATTTTAACCTGAAAAAACGTGCTGTAGTAAGAACAATTACAGCAGATAACGTTAAACAGGCAACATCCATTTATAAGATTTTACAGGCAAATAAAACCATCTCGGACGAATCACTGACGGAAAAAATAAAAGGATTAGGAAAATCAAACTCACAGGTGCTGGATATTACGAAAACAAAACTCAATATTTCTATCGAAAGTTTAACCGCACCAAAGCTGGTTGACAATAAATATCAGATTGTACAGGTCTTTAACCCAATGCCGGAAAAAGCACGAACTTTTGAAGAATGCCGCGGATACGTGGTAGCTGCTTATCAGGAATATCTGGAGAAAAAATGGATAGATGAATTGAAGCAAAAATATCCGGTTTCCATCGATAAAGATGTGTTTGAGCGTCTGGTGAAAAAATAAGCTCTGCTTCCGACGTTAAAAAAACTTAACTTACTAACAATCATTTCAATTTGATGCAGATTTCGTTTTAATCTAGGCTTCATTTTCGTACATTTGCATCTTAAATTATACAATGCAAAAATTATTCATATCTATTCTGTTTTTACTGGGTATTCAAACTGCTTTTGCAGGTGACAGCACAAGTGCACCCAAAGGCTATTTGCTGGATAAAGTGGACGCTATCGTCAATGATAAAATTATTCTTCGTTCCGATATTGAAAACCAGTTGGATTTACTTAGTTTACGTGGTGTGGATGAACAGCAAAACCGCTGTCAGTTGATGAAACAACTGGTCTATAATAAAATTCTTACTACTCAGGCCATCAGTGACAGTTTACCGCTGGCAAATGAGGAAGTGGAAGATGAATTAACCCGCAAAATCAACTATTTTATAAGTGTAGCCGGTTCACAGGAAGCATTTGAAGAATATTACCACAAAACAGTAGATCAAATCAAAGATGATTATCGTGAAGATATCAGAGAACAGATGCTGGCTGCCAGAATGAGAAATAAAATATTAGGTGATATTACAGTTACTCCATCAGAAGTAAAAGGATTCTTCGATAAATTGTCAAAAGACAGTTTACCTTACTTCAATGCAACCATAGAATTACAACAAATCGTGATGAAACCACGGGTGTCTTTTGAACAGCAGAAATCAGCCAAAGATAAAGCACAGGGAATCTTAGACAGAATCAGAAAAGGTGAAAATTTCGAATTATTAGCCAATTTGTATTCTGAAGATATTGGTTCTGCACAACAAGGTGGTTTACTGGATTGGGCTCCGCGTGGTACCTATGTGAAAGAATTTGAAGGTGCGGCATTTAAACTGAAAGCCGGAGAAGTAAGTGACCTGGTGGAAACACCTTTCGGATTTCATATCATTGAAATGATAGAACGTCGTGGTGATATGATTCAGGTAAGACATATTTTGACTCGCCCGCAATCTACCTCTAAAGATGCTGAATTTGCACAAAATAAATTGGATTCCGTTCGTTCAGATATCTTAAACAGCAAGATAACATTTTTCGATGCGGTAAAACAATATTCGCAGGATGCACAATCCAAAGGTGTAGGAGGTTCTTTGCTGAATAATGAAACAGGAGGTACAGTACTGGAAGTAAATAAAATTGATCCGAATTTATATTTACTGGTTGATACATTGTCCATCGGAGGAATCACGCCGCCTGTAATGTTTCAGGGAGATGACGGTACGCCATCTTTCCGTATTGTAAAACTCGTTTCTAAATCAGAGCCGCATGTAGCCGATATAAAAGTGGATTACGATAAAATGCAGAACGCGGCAAAATCAGATAAAGAAGAACAGGTATTGAATCGATGGTTTGAAAAAAACATGAAGAAAACCTATTTGATGATTACCGACGATTATACTCAATGTGAAGAATTGCGTTCTGTCGTTACAAAATAAAATTATATGAGCCAGTTTACAAATGATGTAGAAGGAATACAAAGCTTATCGACTTCCTATCAGCAATTGAGAAAGGAAATCAGTAAGGTCATCGTCGGACAGGATGATGTGGTGAAATATGTATTGTTGTCTATTTTTTGTGACAGCCACAGTTTGCTGGTAGGCGTTCCCGGATTGGCAAAAACATTGCTCGTAAAAACCGTTTCTGATGCGCTGGAATTAAATTTCAAACGCATTCAGTTTACGCCGGATTTAATGCCTTCAGATATTATCGGTGCGGAAGTATTGAATGAAAATCGTCAGTTTCAATTTAACAGAGGCCCGATTTTTGCAAATATAGTATTGGCGGATGAGATCAACAGAACACCGCCGAAAACGCAATCAGCTTTGTTAGAGGCGATGCAGGAAAGACAGGTAACAGCTGCAGGACAACAACATTCATTGGAACTGCCTTTCTTCGTACTGGCAACGCAAAACCCGATTGAGCAGGAGGGAACCTATCCTTTACCGGAAGCTCAGCTCGACCGTTTTATGTTTAACATCGTGTTGGATTATCCAAGCTATGAAGAAGAATTACAGGTGGTGAAAACTACGACAACAGATAATCCTGCCTCAGTACACAAAATTATTGGTGCGAAAGAAATTATTGCCTATCAGCATTTGATTCGTCGTATGCCGATTGCAGATAATGTGGTGGAATATGCCGTGAAATTAGCTTCATCAACCAGACCGAATACCGCAAAAGCAGCTAAAATAGTAAATGAATTTGGTGCCTGGGGCGCCGGTCCGCGTGCCTCACAATCCTTAGTGCTGGCTGCAAAAGGCCACGCTGCCATCAATGGAAAATTCTCACCGGATATGGAAGATGTGCAGGCAGTAGCCTTGCCGATTCTACGTCACCGTATCATAAAAAACTTTAAAGCCGAAGCCGAAGGCATGGGAATTGAAAAGATTATCGGGGAGTTGTTGTAATACAACGTCATTGCGAGGAACGAAGCAATCTGTTCAATTTATCCTTTCGAATGAATGTGATGTTATTGCAACGAATAACAGTAGTCAGATTTTTGGATTTTGCTTTTTTAGTAATGACCAATAAATCAATCCATTTTCTTTTTTCATTTCAATGAAATTTGATTTTTTTAATAATTTGATAGAACCAACATTATCTACTAAACAGTTGGCAGTTATTTTCTTTACAATTTCTGTTGAAAATGCCCATTTTATAAGTGCTGATACCGCTTCTTCAGCGTAACCATTTCTTCTTTCTTCTTTTATGATGCCATATCCAATATCAATATTTTCTTCTAGATAATTAAAACCTTTAAATCCGGCGTCACCAATTATTTCTAAAGTATCTTTTTTAATAATCATCCACGATTCAAATCCGGTTGGCGCTTCTACTTTAGATAAATTATTAATTATTCTGGGCAAAGTTTCTGTCACGTCATTATCAGGCCAGCTTTTTCCTTTTTTAAAACCCATTTTAAGTATATTACTAAAATCATCATTTATAAGATGCTGGCAAATTTGCATTGTAAATGGAATAAGAATTAATCTTTCCGTTGTGAGTCTGTCTATTTGTAATGGTTGTGTTTTCAATGTAGCTTGCTTTTTTTATGCTTGATGTCTTTTTCAATTAATTTCGATAGGTGAAGTTTATTTCTGAGAAAAAAACTGCCTATGAATGATGTTGACTGAAAATTAGTGCTACAGTAAAAAATAAAACCCTAATCATTCAACTTCAACACAGCCATAAATGCTTCCTGCGGAACTTCTACGTTACCAACCTGGCGCATACGTTTCTTCCCTTTCTTTTGTTTTTCGAGTAATTTTCTCTTACGTGAAATATCACCACCATAACATTTTGCGGTTACATCTTTACGCATCGCAGAAATCGTTTCGCGGGCAATAATTTTGGCACCAATGGCCGCCTGTATGGCTATCACGAACTGCTGACGGGGAATCAGTTCTTTCAGTTTTTCGCACAAACGGCTGCCAAAACTGTAGGCTTTGCTTCTGTGTATCAAAGCGGAAAAAGCATCCACATTATCGCCGTTTAATTTGATATCCAGTTTCACCAAATCACTTTCTCTGAAATCATGCATGTGATAATCAAAACTTGCATAACCTTTTGAAATGGATTTTAAATTGTCATAAAAATCGAATACAATTTCCGCCAGCGGCATTTCAAATTGCAGTTCAATTTTAGTAGGAGACAGGTACACCTGGTTTTTCAAAATACCACGTTTGTCCATACACAATTTCATCAATGCACCCACATACTCTGGTTTGGTAATCAGTTGCGCTTTGATATATGGTTCTTCTACGTAATCTATAAATGTAGGATCCGGTAAATCGGAAGGGTTGTTAACCGTCAGTTTTTCACCTTGCTTGGTGTAACAAAAATAGGTTACGTTCGGTACAGTTGTGATGATGGTCATATCATACTCGCGTTCCAGACGTTCCTGTATAATTTCCAGATGCAGTAATCCTAAGAAACCGCATCGGAAACCAAAGCCCAAGGCCAGCGATGTTTCCGGTTCCCAAACTAAAGACGCATCATTTAACTGCAGTTTTTCCAGAGAATCTCTCAACTCTTCAAAATCATCATTGTCTATCGGATAAATTCCGGCAAATACCATCGGCTTCACATCTTCAAACCCTTTGATACTGTCGGCGCAAGGTCTGTTTACGTGTGTAATTGTATCACCCACTTTAATTTCTTTCGACACTTTAATACCTGTAATGATATAGCCGATATCGCCGGCTTTTACTTCGCTCTTAGGTTCAGGCGTCATACGCATAATACCCACTTCATCCGCAAAATATTCTTTCTCCGTATTGACAAATTTTACTTTATCCCCTTTTTTAATAGTACCATTTAAAACACGGAAATAGGCAATTACCCCTCTGAATTGATTGAAAACCGAATCGAAAATTAAAGCCTGTAAAGGTTCTGTTTCACTGCCTTTAGGAGCCGGAATTCTTTTGATTACTTCGGGTAAAATCAAATCCACACCAAGTCCCGTTTTTCCGCTTGCCTCTAAAATATCTTCGTGTTTACAGCCAATTAAATCTACTATCTGATCTTTTACCTCTTCTATCATCGCACCATCCATATCAATCTTGTTAATGATAGGAATAATTTCCAGACCGTTTTCAATGGCCAGGTATAAATTGGAAATGGTTTGTGCCTGAATTCCCTGTGTAGCATCGACGAGTAATAAAGCACCTTCGCAGGCAGCTAAGGAACGTGAAACTTCATAGGAGAAATCGACGTGTCCGGGAGTGTCTATTAAATTGAAAATGTATTTCTTGCCTTCATACATATAATCCATCTGTATGGCATGGCTTTTAATCGTGATACCGCGTTCGCGCTCCAGATCCATGTCGTCCAGAGTCTGCGCCTGCAAATCTCTGTCAGATACAGTATTGGTCAGTTGTAACAAACGGTCAGCCAGAGTGCTTTTGCCGTGGTCAATATGTGCTATAATAGAGAAATTCCTAATATTTTCCATGGCGCAAAAATACGGATATTCGATGTATTCTTGTAATTTTAAACGATTTGTTAACGAAGCAAATAAAATAATGAAAGTCATTGAGAAAGCAGTAGAATTAATATTGAGGATTGGCGGAAAGGACAGTTTTGTTGATATCAAATCAACCAGAACCAAAATGAATAATGCCGCGAAGTGGTTAATGCCGAAGCTGAATAATATAGCTGTTGAATATGATGCTGTTCAAGGGATTCCTGTTGCCTGGATGAAGCCTGTTGGGGCAGTTCATAAAGTGCTGTTTTATCTTCATGGCGGAGCATATGTTGTCGGCTCTATTGAAACCCATAAGAATTTAGCAGGTACAATAGCCGGTCAGGCAAATATAAACGCATTGGTTGTGGATTATCGGCTGGCACCCGAACATCCGTATCCTGCGGCACTGGAAGATGCTGTTTATGTATACAAACATTTGCTGGAAAATGGCTATCATCCGGATAATATTGCCATTGGCGGAGATTCTGCCGGTGGAGGTTTGACGATGTCTGTGTTGTTGTATTTGCGTGATAACGAACTTCAGTTACCAAACTGTGCGGTGTTGCTTTGTCCCTGGCTGGACTTAACGAACTCTTCATCAACTTATCAAACGAACAAAGATGTGATGTTGAAGAAAGAAGACCTGGACAGTGCAGTACAAATGTATACAGCAGGCAAAGAAGATATCAGGCATCCCTATGTATCCCCGCTTTACGGACAATTGCGCGGTTTGCCGCCGATAC
>JADLAJ010000270.1 GCA_020848255.1 Chitinophagales bacterium | reverse complement strand
TTGCTGCGCGGATGAATTTCGTTGATGATAAATTCACCGCCTTCTGTTTTTTCCATGCTTACATAATCGCCCACGGCAATCGGATTGGTGGTATCCAATTCCTGTAACTTGAACTTGCCTTTCAGGCGCGCAGTAATAATTTTACCATCCGCTAACACCTGATACCAGGAACCTGTTGTTTGTATGATTCTGCCTTTCATAAGCCTATATCCCTAAAGGGACTTTTCCCCAAGTAATTTCCCCTTTAGGGGTTAGGGGTTTTATTTCTTTATACTTTTAATTTCTTCCAGGAATTTTACATCTTTTTCAATCGCGGTGCCAATCACCACGATGTCTGCACCTGCTGTAAAAGCAGCTTCGATTTGTGCTGCGTTGCGGATACCGCCACCCACTATTAAAGGGATGGAAATCATCTTACGTACTGCTTTTATCGTCTCCTGCGAAACGGCATTCTGCGCACCACTGCCGGCTTCCAGATAAATATACCGTAAGCCTAATTGCTCTCCGGCTAAAGCGGTGCATGCCGCAATCTCGGGCTTGTTGGCCGGAATAGGTGTGGTATTGGATATGTACGAAACGGTGGTTGCGGTGCCGCTGTCTATTAAAATATAACCCGTTGGTATAATGTGCAGTTTGCTTTGTTTTAACAGCGGAGCTGCCTGCACGTGATTGCCAATCAGCAAATCGGCATTTCTGCCGGAAATTAAACTCAGCAAGAGGATGCCATCCGCCTTGCTGCAGATTTGTGCCGGATTTCCGGGAAACAAATAGACTTTTTTCTTCGAGTGTTTTTTAATAAAAACGATGGTTGCTTCCAGATTGTTTTTCAGCAATAAACTTCCGCCCACCAAAAAGAAATCGATATTCGCTTTATTAGCGGCATCTATCGTTTTTTGCAACTTTTTAGTATCCGTCTTATCCGGGTCAATTAATACCGCAATTTGTTTTCTTGTGCTGCCTGAATTCATTTCTGTAAAAGTAATAAGTTATTTCTATTAGTAAGTAGTTGTAAGATACAAATTCATGCTGTAAATAAGTTCTGATACATTTAACAGTGTATTGAACTATGATTGCTTACCTTTGTTTTCAAATAAAAACGTAGTGAAAAATAAACTTTTACTGGGACTGTTATATGAATTATTGTGGTTTGCTTTTGCAGCGGTGGCTTCTTATTTAGTGGTGTTGCCGGTTAAAAACGAAATCAGTCCCGCTTTTTTCAGATACCTGTTGTGTTCGCTGTTTCTGGTGTTTACTTATTTTCGTTTTATTGCATTCATGACGCGCTCCGTTATTCTGGAAAATGTTTGGGTGAAAATTGCGCTTTTTACAGTAAATGTTCCTTTGTTTTTCTTTGTGCTGAATCAGTATTATGCGTATGGCAGAGTGTACGATGAATATAATTTTACACTGGCAGCTAATGTTTTTCAGCATATAAAATCCGGAACAGATTTAGAAGATCTGATGTACATAAAGAAACTGGTCACTTTTGCCGGTGTCGCTTCCATGATGGTCATTATTTTACTGGAAGCCCGTATCGTGTATGCAATTTTTAAATTGCGTCAGCTAGACAAATATTTGTAATACTGAAAAGGGCATTAATAAGCAATCAGCTCTACTTGCTTGGAATTCTTGCGGATATAATTCTGAATTATTTTTTTAAGTTCAACAGATTCTTTCGGAAACTGAATCATGCTTTTTAATTCGTCCGGATGATTGATATAGGCCGGTTCGAAGAATCCATAGCCTTTAAATTCACCTTTTTCAATCTGAATGGCAGAACGTTCCGTGCCGCCGCGGCCAACGTCAATAATAAAGAAATTATCGTGCGGGTATACAAATTTTGACAATACTTCCTGCATGCGTTTGTTATACTGAAAAGCGTTGTCAATTTTTTTGAAAGTTGGTTCCAGTCTGAAATTCGTCAGAATGGAATGCATCATTTTTTCAGCCTTGAATTTGGAAGAAAATTTCAACAGCGGATTCTCATCTTCATCCAGCATTTTTACCATCAATCGCTGAAATCCATTCGGGTCTGTCTCGGAAAATAAACCATATTTATAGAAGGCATTGGAAATCGGCCGGTTGTACTTAGGCGATATTTTCTTGATTTCCGTTGTCTCCAAAAGTGAAGCAATCAGTTCATTTCCCGTTAACTCAAAGCTGATATCACAAGTATCGGCATATAACTGCTGCTTGTGTTTTTCGGTCGGTTTTTTAGAGAAAAAGGTAAAAATATGCTCGCGAATATTCTTTGTTTTATCTAAATAAATAACATTTCCATTTTCATCATGCAGATAAAATACACCCACTTCTTCCGGAAGTATTTCAATGACTTTCGGATTTAGCTTTTCCGGTAAATGGATTTTTTTAATATCATCATCCAGATACTCTTTGAGGAGATTTTTGGTATCGTGTTCAATCAGTTTTTCGAGCAAAAGTGCCGTAGCAGCTGCATCTCCGAACGCCCGGTGTCGGTTATCTACCTCAATGCCCAGATCTCTGCAGATGTTTCCCAGGCTATGAGATTTGTATTGGGGAAATACCTTGCGACTGAGTTGTACCGTGCAGATATTCTTTTTGGTAAAAGGAATATTGATTCGTCGGAATTCACTCTTTATAAAATTATAATCGAAGCGCGCATTATGCGCCACCACAATTTTTCCTTCGAGTAATTCTAAAACTGTATCTGCCACATCCACGAATTTTGGGGCGTTTTTTACCATGGAATTGGTAATGCCTGTAAAGGTGGAAATAAAAGCACTGATTTCCTTTTCCGGATTTATGAGTGTAGTGTATTCTCCGATTTTATGTTTGCCGTCGTGCAAAACAATGCCAATCTCGATAATTCGTTCCGAGTTTGGATTGCCTCCCGTGGTTTCTAAATCAATTACCGCAAACATTTATCTTAAGTCTAGTTCTGTATTATCGCCGATATTCAAACTCTGGCTACTGCCCCAAATAAAGGAGTCGCTTCCAATCAGCGAGTTAAATAAAACAACATCATTCAGTTTGGTATAGTTCCCGATAATGGAATCTCGGATAATGGAGTCATAAATGGCTGCATTGTCACCTATAGTAACGTTGGGACCGATTATCGAGTTTTTAATAATAGTGTTTTTACCGATGTGAATGGGTTCTATTACAATACAATTATGCAAATTCTTTTTATAGGATGCAACTTTTTTTCGTTTGTTGAGCAGTAAAGCATTCGTTTTCAATAAAATTTCTTTCTGCCCGCAATCGTACCAGTTGTCTACTTTAAAACCTTCCACTTTCACGCCTCGACGAATCATTTCCTGCAGTCCGTCTGTTAAATAAAACTCATTATTACTGCGAATATTGTGTTTTATGTTGTGGTCAATGGATTTTATCAGAATATCGAATTCCTTAATTTTATATAAGCCTACCAGAGCCATGTTAGATTTTGGAATGGTTGGTTTTTCTACCACATGAATGATATTACCTTCGTTGTCAAACTCTGCCACCCCGAATTTTCTGGGGTCATTGACTTTTTTTACGCCTAATGCAGAAGTCTTTAGCCCGATAAACTTTTTCCAGTCAACATCTATAATAGTATCTCCTAAAACAATCATCACCTCGCTTTTCTTAGGAATCACATTTTTAGTTAGCCAGATGGCATGACCAAGTCCTTCGCGGGTTTCCTGTGTAACGTATTTCTTTTTGATGTTCGGATAGGTGTGTTCTACGTATTCTTTTATTTTTTCTCCCAGATAACCGATAATGAAAACAAATTCCTGAATACCATTCTCCAGCAACTGATCAATTATAAAACCCAAAATCGGTTTGCCGGCTACAGGAATCAGCGATTTAGGTTGTGTATAAGTATGCGGCCGTAAATTAGTACCGGCTCCAGCCACGGGAATTATAGCTATCATGGAATAAAGTTAAAAGTTATTAGTTAATAGTTATCAGTCTTCCCTAAAATATTAACACCAAAAATGAGCGTTTATATAATAATAATGTAAAATCTCTTTGCACATTATGCACGACTCATTACTAATTCTTATTTTCACATCATGGAACGCGACAAAAAAATATTTTCACTCATTAATGATGAATTACACAGACAAACAGTTGGTATTGAATTAATTGCATCGGAAAACTTCACCTCAAAGCAGGTAATGGAAGCAATGGGAACCTGTTTGACCAATAAATACGCGGAAGGCTATCCCGGCAAACGCTATTACGGCGGTTGTGAGATAGTAGACCATATAGAGCAAATTGCAATTGACAGATTATGTGAATTATTTGGTGCGGAGTATGCCAACGTACAGCCACATTCCGGCGCGCAGGCAAACGCAGCGGTGTTTTTGGCTTGTCTGAAACCCGGTGATTCCATCTTGGGATTTAATTTATCGCATGGCGGGCACCTCTCACATGGTTCTCCTGTTAATTTTTCGGGAAAACATTTCGTGCCGCATTTTTACGGAGTAGAACAGGATACCGGCTTGGTGGATATGGATAAAGTAGAGCAGATAGCATTGGAAACAAAACCAAAATTGATAGTATGCGGTGCATCAGCATATGCACGCGACTGGGATTATAAGCGTTTCCGTGAGATTGCCGATAAAGTAGGAGCCTTATTGCTGGCTGACATTGCTCATCCGGCAGGTTTAATAGCAAAGAAAAAGCTGAATGATCCGATTCCGCATTGCCATATAGTAACTTCTACCACACATAAAACTTTACGCGGTCCGCGTGGAGGGATTATTATGATGGGTAGAGATTTTGAAAATCCATTTGGTGAAAAAACCCCGAAAGGCGAATTGAAAATGATGTCAGCTGTGCTGAATTCAGGTGTTTTCCCGGGAATGCAAGGCGGACCATTAGAACATGTGATTGCTGCTAAAGCGGTGGCATTTGGAGAAGCCTTAACGGATGATTTTGGTAAATATGCCGATCAGGTGATGCTGAATGCACGTGTAATGGCGCATGAATTTACAAAACGGGGCTATAATCTGGTTTCCGGCGGGACAGATAACCACTTAATGCTGATTGACCTGAGAAATAAGAATATTTCCGGTAAAGATGCGGATGCTGCCTTAGGCAAGGCGGAAATCACCGTCAACAAGAATATGGTTCCATTCGATGACAAATCACCTTTTATTACATCCGGCATCAGAATTGGTACGGCAGCTATTACTACACGCGGGTTAAAAGAGCAGGATTGTCAGCAAATTGTGGAATGGATAGATACCATTATTAAAGACCATACGAACAATACCCTTATCTCAGATATAAAGACAGAGGTCAATAAATTTATGACCGAATTTCCATTGTATTAATTCTGTTTTTTTGCTTAATTAACAGAGAATTGTACTGAACAAACATGATTTTTTTTGATAAAAGTCAATTTATTTTATCTAAGGACTTGATTTTGTTATTTATTATTAATAAGTTTGACGTTGATTTAACTAATCAATGAATTATTTTTTTTAAAACCCTTAAAAAACCCTTAAAAACCCAACAGTACAAAAAAATTTTATTACACATTTTGGTACAAGCATTATTAACGTAATATGTGCTTAATTATTATTTCAACATCAATGCTATTCTTTAGTATCGATTTGGAAGATATGAAAACCTTTAAATTGGAATATTTAATCAATAAATGTTTGCAAAAAAGCATTTTTTGAGGATAGATAGGTCTGATTTATAAAATAAGCCTGTCACAATCTGTGTTATAGCATGGTGTTTTTAGGATAAACTTTGACTCATCTTTATACTGGCAAATGCTGGTATTAGATATACCAACTTATAACTAGAACATTTTAATTACCCAACATGAAAAATCCCCCAACAAACTTTGTTCAATTGTTTATTGCTAATAAACGAACAATCACAAAAGATTCTTACCGGGATAATCATTTTATAAATTTTATAAAAATGAAAAATCATTTACGTAACGCATGTATTATTTTGCTGTTTTTAATTTCACCGGCACTTAATGCACAGGTTCTGAGCACTTATTCATTTACAGGAAGTGGTGCATGTCCAAACCAAAATCCGGATGTAGTCAGTCAGCCTGCAAATACAGTGTTTAGCAGCTTTACTAGCACTAATACAACTTGTGTTTCCACCACTGATATTTTCGACAATGAAGGTTGGAATATCACAGGGGCTATAGATTTAACTCAATTTAATGAATTTACAATCACACCAGATTTATATTATGCATTAAATCTGAGTTCAATATCGTTTTCACATTATACAAATGAGAATGCTGCGGGCAATACAATGTGGGTTCTCAGATCTAGTCTTGATAATTTTGCGTCAGATATTGCTACAGGTATTACGGATACAAGCATCCAGACCAATACTATCAATTTGCCAGCTGTCAGTTTTTCAAATATCGGGGCGGTAACTTTCAGACTATACATTGTAAACGCAAATTCTGTTAATACCATTTGGAGTAATGATGATATTATCGTAAACGGAACGGCAGAGGCAATACCACCTGTAAATCCGGGAACACCAACATCAGACTCGCCACAATGCTCTTCACCGGGTGTAACATTAACAAGCAACGGTACTCCGCCGGCTTCTGTTACCTGGTACTGGCAAACAAGCGCAAGTGGAACAAGTACATCTAATTCATCTTCAACATTAACTGTTACCACTACAGGAACTTATTATATCCGTGCACAGAATAATACAACACTTGCATGGAGTTTAAGTGCAGATAGTATTGCAGTAGTTATTACGAATGATGTTTCTACACCTGTATTTGTATCAGGCGCAAGTTCTACAAGATGTCAGGGCGCTGCAACAATAACTTATGAAGCAGCCGCAGCAAATACTACAGGTATTACATATAGTTTAGACGCTACATCGTCAGCCTTTGCCGGTAACTCTATCAACTCATCAACAGGAGAAGTTACTTATGCTGCAAACTGGAACGGAACAACAATCATAACAGCCAATGCAGCAGGTTGTAACGGACCACTGACATCAACACATACAGTAACTATTACGCCAACAGTAAGTGCTCCGGTATTTACATCAGGTGCAAGTTCTACAAGATGTCAGGGTACAGCAACAATAACTTATGAAGCCGCCGCAGCAAACACTACAGGGATTACATATAGTTTAGATGCAACAACGGCTGCCTTTGCCGGTAACTCTATTAACTCAACGACAGGAGAAGTTACTTATGCTGCTAACTGGAACGGAACAACCACCATAACAGCCATTGCAGCAGGCTGTAACGGACCGTTGACATCAACTCATACGGTAACTGTTACACCAACAGTAAGTGCTCCGGTATTTACATCAGGTGCAAGTTCTACGAGATGTCAAGGCGCAGTAACAATAACTTATGGAGCAACTGCAGCAAATACTACAGGGATTACATATAGTTTAGATGCAACTACGGCAGCCTTTGCCGGTAACTCTATCAACTCATCAACAGGAGAAGTTACTTATGCTGCAAACTGGAACGGAACAACAATCATAACAGCCAGTGCAGCAGGTTGTAACGGACCTAAAACGACAACACATACAGTAACAACAACACCTTCTGTAGGTGTACCTGTTTTTGCACTGGGTGCAACATCTACCTTATGTCAAAATCCACCGAATACATTTTATACTGCTACAGCAACAAATTCAATAGGAATTACCTACAGTTTAGATGCGGCAAGTTCTTCTGCCGGAAATTCAATCAATTCATCAACCGGACGAGTAAATTATAATAGTTCATGGACAGGAGTTGCAGTAATTACAGCAACAGCAACAGGTTGTAACGGACCACAAACAGCTATACATACAGTTACTGTTTTATCAAATGTTGGTACACCAGTGTTTACTTTGGGTTCAACATCTACAAGATGTCAGGGTGCAGCAACGGTAAACTATACAGCAACTGCAGCAAACAATACTGGAATAACTTATAGTTTAGATGCGACAACCGATGCCTTTGCCGGAAACTCTATTAATACGACAACAGGTGATGTAACTTATGCGGCAGCATGGAGCGGAACCTCTGTTATTACGGTAACAGCGACTGGTTGTAATGGTCCAAGAACTGCAACACATACCATAACCACTATACCAACAGTTGGAAATCCTGTATTTGCATTAGGAGCAACGTCTACACGATGCCAGGGTGCTTCAACAGTAAGCTACACAGCCACAGCAACAAATAATACAGGTATTACATACGATTTAGATGCAACAACAGCAGCCTTTGCTGGAAATTCCATTAATACGGCAACAGGAGCCGTAACCTATGCAGCAGCATGGAGTGGTACGTCTGTAATAACGGCAACAGCGACTGGTTGTAACGGTCCAAGAACCGCAACACATACCATAACAACGACACCAACGGTAGGTACACCTGTATTTGCAATAGGGGCAAGCACAACAAGATGTCAAGGGGCTGCGACAGTAACTTATAGCGCAACTTCAACAGATAATAAAGGTATCACATATAGTTTGGATGTTGTAACAGCAGCATTTGCCGGTAACTCAATCAATACAACAACGGGTGCAGTAACGTATGCTGCTACATGGAGTGGAACGTCAGTAATAACAGCTTCTGCAACAGGTTGTAATGGACCCAAATCGGCAATTCATACTGTAACCATAACACCAACAGTTGGTACACCGGTATTTGCTTTGGGGGCAAGCTCTGCAAGATGTCAGGGTGCCGCAACTATAATTTATAGTGCAACTTCTACGAATAACACCGGGATTAGTTATAGTATAGACGCAACAACTGCAGCCTTTTCGGGTAACTCTATTAATACAGCAACAGGTGCAGTAACGTATGCTGCGACATGGAGCGGAACGTCAATAATAACAGTTACCACAACAGGTTGCAATGGGCCAAGAACCGCTACACACACTGTAACTACTAATTTACCGGTAAGTACACCCGTATTTGCTTTAGGAGCAACATCTTCAAGATGTCAGGCTTCAGGTAGTATAGCTTACATAGCATCTGCAGCTCATTCAACGGGTATTACCTACAGTTTAGATGCCGCCACTGCAGCCTTTGCCGGTAACTCTATCAATGCTACTACAGGTGCAGTAACTTATGCTGCTACGTGGAATGGAACATCAATAATAACGGCAAGTGCATCGGGATGTTATGGCCCGCTCACGAGTACTCATACAGTAACGACAAACCCACCCGTAACAGCACCTTTATTTGATATGGGAACAAGTTCTACGAGATGTCAGGGAGCTGGAACGATGGTATATAACGCAACTTCAACGAATGAAACTGGTATTACATACAGTTTGGACTTAATAAGTCTTTTCTTCGGTAACACCATAAACTCGTCAACTGGTGCAGTAACCTATACAGCAGGATGGAACGGTTCATCAACCATTACAGCAAGGGCTTCAGGATGTAGCGGACCTGTATCAAGTACACATACAGTAAATGTGACACCAACAGTAGGTACACCGTCTTTTTCTGCCGGCAGCACCTCTACCCGTTGTCAGGGTGCAGGTTCTGTAACCTATACAGCAACATCATCTAATAATACAGGCATATCTTATAGCTTAGATGCTACTAGTACAGCAGCAGGTATTACTATAAACTCCGCAACAGGTGCAGTAACTTATTTGGCAAGCTGGAGCGGAATATCAGTTATAACAGCAACAGCAACAGGATGTAATGGTCCGAGAATAACAATACATACAGTAACATCAACACCAACAGTAGGTACACCAGCATTCACTTTGGGAGCAACATCCGTAAGGTGTCAGGGTTCAGGAACTGTTTCTTACAGTGCGACTGCATCTAATACAACAGGAATTACTTACAGCCTTGATGCAACAACAGATGCCTTTGCAGGTAATTCAATTAATACTTCAACAGGTGCGGTAACGTATGCTTCAGGATGGTTTGGTACATCCACCATTACAGCAACGGCTGCAGGATGTAACGGACCCAAAACCACTACTCATGCTGTAACTACAAATCCAACAATTGGAACACCTATTTTTGCAGCAGGTTCAAGTTCAACAAGATGTCAGGGTATAGGCACGGTAACATATACAGCAACAGCTTCAAATGCAACAGGAATTACCTACAGTTTAGATTTTGCAAGTATAGACGGAGGAAATTCAATTAATACTTCAACAGGTGAAGTGACATATGATGTTGATTGGAACGGAACCACTGTAATTACAGCAATAGCTTCCGGTTGTGGAGGCCCTAAAGTTTCTACACATACAGTCACTGTAACGCCTACCGTTGGTATTCCTATTTTTTCGTTAGGCAGCTCATCAACAAGATGTCAGGGAGCAGGAACAGTTTCTTACAGTGCAATTGCATCTAATACAACAGGAATTACATATAGTCTTGATGCAACAACAGATGCATTTCCAGGAAATTCAATTAATGCTTCAACCGGTGCGGTAACCTATTCTTCAGGATGGTCGGGTACATCCACCATCACAGCAACGGCTGCAGGATGTAATGGACCTAAAACTACAATTCACACTGTAACCATTACACCAACAGTGACTGCGCCAGTCTTTACACTTGGTGCAACCTCAACAAGATGTCAGGGAGCGGGTACCTTATCATATTCAGCAACAGCAACAAATTCTACAGTTATTACTTACAGTATTGATGTTACAAGTATGTCCGGAGGAAATACTATAAATTCATCAACAGGTGCTTTAACTTTTGTGGCTGGATGGAGCGGAACAACTACTGTTACTGCTAGAGCAACAGGCTGTAACGGTCCAACAAACTCAACACACACAATTACTATAACACCAACGGTAGGTATACCAGTCTTTACACTTGGTGCAACTTCTACAAGATGCCAGGGAGCAGCTAATGTATTATATAGCGCAACATCAAGTAATACAACAGGAATTACTTATATATTAGATGCAGCCAGCATAGCAGCCGGTAATTCAATTAATGCATCTAACGGACAAATTAGTTATACATCAGGCTGGACGGGAACATCTGTAATTACAGCTACTTCAACAGGATGTAACGGACCGAAATCCGCAATACATACTGTTACAATTACACCAAATGGTACTATATCATTTGCTTTAGGTGATTCCTCTTACCGTTTTCAGGGAGCGGGAAACGTAACTTATACCGCGACTGCAAATAATGGAATGCCTGTAGTTTACAGTTTAGATGCTGCAAGTGCAGCCGCAGGAAATACAATTAATTCAAGAGGAATTGTTACATATGTTTATGGGTGGACCGGAACTGCAGTGGTTACTGCAACAGTAAGCGGATGTAATGGCCTGCAATCAAAAACACATACTGTAATTACAGAAACCCGAATCGTAACGAAACAATTATATCTTTCTGATCCTTCACAATCATTAGACAGAGTAGACCCTGTTGCAACAAATGATAATACCTTAGCACAATCTGTAACCTTATCATCAACAGGAACCACTAATACTACATTCACTCAAAACCCGGCATTATGTTCTCCTTTAATTATTAAAGCAGATACCATCAAAGTACAGACTTATGTATCTATTGTAAGCGGCTCTATGCCAGTAAATCCAGCTATTACAGCACGATTAAATTACGGTGCCACAAATGTAATTACACTTACCAATCCAACTTATAACAGCACAAAACAATTGCTGACCTGGAAAGGTGTTTTAGCTTCGGATTTAATAATACCTGCCGGACAGACAGTTTCTTTAAATGTAACTACAGCACAGGCGGGCGTTACCTTCAAAATTGATTATGATAATAATCTTAAACCATCTGAAGTTAGTTTGCTGCCTGTAACAACTTATATAGATATTACTTCGTTTAATTTATATAGTGCACAATATCCTGCCGGCAGTGTGATTACAGGTGGAATTGGAAGCGGTGTGTATTATGGAAGAATAACCGTAACCGATCCGTTTGGAACAGATGATATTACTGCAGTTTCTGTACTGATTAATCCAGGTAATACTACAGTATCTGCTACTCCTGTTGCAACATCCGGCTGTACAAAAATATATGAATTCCCATGGAACTCACCGGTGTCAGCAACAGCGTATAAATTTGTAGCAACAGCATATGAAGGCTATGAAAATACAGTAACAGACAAACAGGATTTGATATTTGATGTGTGTACAGCTTGTCCGCCATCTGCAATGAATGACAGTGCTTCGGGAGCAGGTGGTTCTCCTTTGCCTATTGATGTTTTGGCAAACGATTCTGACCCTAACGGAAATTTAAACCGCGGTTCTATTTCCATCATAAAAGATCCGATGAATGGTTCTGCTTTTATCTCAAATAATCAGATTATTTATTTACCAAACGGTTCTTTCTCCGGAAAGGATACAATTGTATATCAGGTTTGTGATAGTACCTCTCCGACACCATTATGCGCTACAGCTTTTGTGTATATAAACATTGACCCGACAGTGGTAGATATTTGTTCTGATGCACCTAAAACACATGTATACTATATGCCTTATCCTGAACAGGATGCATATATTGCTTTAAAAGCTTCAGGTAGTCCTGCAATGCCAAGCAACAACATACAAACCGTTATAAGTCTTACCATGCCATATCCTAATATGATTATTGTCTGGGATGAGTGGGAAGATGGTTATGAATCAAATTATTTAAGTCCGGCACAAAGCACCACTAAAATATGGGGCGATGGAAATCCGTATAACGGAATCGCACCGGGTTATCCAAACGATATAATTCCAGCAGGTGGAGGTATTGTATTAACAAATACAATGAATGCAAATCCGAGAAATCCTTCATCTTTCTATTACGATGGAAAGGATAAGGTTATTTCAACCGGCCAGATTGCGATTACGCAAGTATGTAGTGAACCCTCCATCACTTCCGTTCAGGATATAAAAACAAATGTCACATCCGTATTTGATTTCGGGCAGTCATTTACAATTCCGGTTGGTCAGGATTTTAACAGTCAGGACTTTGCTTACACAGCCTTATTTATCAGAGCATCTGAAGACAATACAATAGTAAATATTGATAAAGACAACAACGGTTTTTTTGAAACAACGGTGACTTTAAATGAAGGAAATTCTTATCTGGTAGATGGTGGTGTGCTTGTAGGTGCAACAGTTGTGAGTGATAAACCAATCGGAGTAGAGCTTAGTTCAGGAGGTATTGATAATTATTCGATAAGAAATGCTCCGATTTATCCGGCTACATGGTATTCTAATACTTATTTTACTCCGGTTCCAACCTCTGATAATCCGGCAGATAATCCAAAAGATACATCTGCAATAATGCTATACAACAGTCTTAACAGACCTATTACAATTAACTGGTATTCCGGCACACCATCCAGCGGAACAATTACCTTGCCTTCTAAAGAGGCAGTTAGGTTTCCATTAGCTTATTCTACAACAGCCGCTTATAAATTTGTTAATCTCACCGGTGAATCTTTCACTGCTATTGAAATGGTAGACTCTTATACACCGGGCGGTGGTGGAAATAGCGGAAGCAGTTATGACTGGGCATTTAATTTAATTTCAGAACCAAGATTAACTGACTTTGCCATCACGGCATGGGCACCGGGCGGACTTGATTTAAGTGCACCTGCAGGACCAGATGTAAACGGTAATCCAATTTGGGTAACACCAACATCAAATACAACTGTCTATGTAAAATACGACGGAAAAGTAAGCGGTACAACTGGGTCTCTGAGCCCATGCGGAATGAGATATGACAGAGCTTATACTTTAAATGCACTTAATTATTTAAAAATACGTGATTCAAGTGATAATGACCAAAGCGGTATTGCAATTTATACATGCGATGGTGTGAAATTGGCGGCAGTATACGGTGAAGATCCGCAAGGTTCAACGGCAGGAAATTCTGCATTCTGGGATGTGGGTACTACGATACAGCCATTCTGCAGAAATAAAATGATTTTTGCAAATGATGATTATGCGTACACAATCATTAATACACCTGTTACTATTTCTATATTAAAAAATGATGCAGGATTTTTAGCAGTGGTAGATCCGTCAACAGTAACAACAGCAGGCTTCTTACAGCCTAAACATGGTACGGTAACCATAAACTCCAACGGAACAGTTTTATATACTCCCAATACCGGATTTGCAGGCATAGATACTTTTGAATACAGAGTTTGTTCCACTCCGTCTCCGGTTGTATGCGATATTGCAACAGTATACGTTACTGTAAATGCTTGTCCTGCACCTGCTACACAAAATATTATTTCTGGTATGTTATTCCAGGACAGAAACAGAGATGGTTTAAATAATGATGGAAAAACCGGTTTCTATCCGGGGAAAGTTTATTTATATAATGATGGTAATTGCAATAATGCTATTGATCCGAACGAGCTGGCAGATTCAGTTTCTGTTGATAGTTCCGGAACCTATCAGTTTATAAACTATCCGGAAAAATCTGTAGCAGATAATTTTGAAGATGCGAATGGAAATAATACGTGTGCATCCGGTACTGATGGAAATACAGCATGGCTTTCCAACTGGACAGATATCGGTAACACAACTCCTGCAACAGGACTTTGTGTATCAAGAACACTCGCAAATTCAGATGTGGAAATCGTTCGAAACGGGGTAAATAATTTTGCACTAAGATTAAAAGATGTAAGTAAATCTGCTACACGAACAGTTAATCTGTCTTCCGCTACAAGAGCATTCTTAAGTTTCTCTTACAAACGTGCATCTTCAACATTGACGGCAGGAGAAGATATTATTGTTCAGGCATCTACGAACGGAAGTACTTTTGCTACTATTTATACTATTCTCGGAGATGGTAATACGGATGCAAATTATGTTGATGTTCTGAATCAAGATATTAGTGCATACACAGCAGCCACTACATATATCAGATTCTTGACCAACGCAAATGTTGATGAAGCAGATTCTGTATTTATAGACAATGTATCCATTAAATATCTGAAATATCCTCAATGTTATATTGTGAAAGTAGATTCGGCAAGTATCAATTCTAATTATTACTTAACGACAAGTTCTATCAAAACGTTTACGGCAATTAACGCGGCATCTTGTTTATCTCCTTATGATTTTGGTGTTGCTAAGAATATTATCACGCTGAGCGGTACAATATTTAATGACTTAAACGGATTAAAAGATTCTTTGGTTAATGGCACAGCAACAGGCGCTCCGGCTGGTGCAACTTTATTTGCTTACTTAGCTTATCCATCCGGACAAATAGCATACAAGACAACCGTAAATGCTGCTACAGGAGCGTATTCATTCCCATTAGCAGAAGTTAATACAGATTATGTGCTGGTTGTATCAACGGTTGATTCAGCAGCAACAGCGAAGGCTCCAATAAGTGCAAAACTACCATTAGGTTGGGTGAGTGTAGGTGATGCATATGGTATCATTAATGGTGCAGGTTCCGGTATAGAAGCAGGAATACCTAATTTATCAATTCCTGTAAAAACAGCCATATCTAGTATTTCAAATATAAATTTTGGTATAGAGCAGTCACCGGAAACGGCAATTAATATACAAGCTAACAGAGGCAACCCAGGAGGCTTTACAAGTATCAATATTCCATCTTCTGCATTTACGACAAGCAATGTTGGTATCCATCCAAACACATTGGATTACAGCGGTGGTACTGTAACAAGTATTTTAATCCCATCTTTCCCAACGGGTGTAAATAGCATTACGATAGGAGGTATTGTTTATACAAACGGTGGCACTTGCCCACCATCTGTAACATGCTCGACATGGCCAGTAAATGGTATTACGCTAGCGGCTCCTGGCGGAGTGCCTTCACAAACAGTTAGTGTTGATCCGGTAGACGGTAACACAGATGTAGTAATAAAAACAATTGCAATTGATAATGCAGGTGTAGAGGACACAACGGAGGGGAGTATAACAATTCCATTCAAAACGATAACACTTTCAGGTCTGGTTTGGAATGACGTTGATGGAAATAAAAATCAGGAGATTTCAGAAGAAGCTGTTAATGGAGCTAATATCGGTGCCGGTATATTAACAGGCAATATCCTGTATGCTAATTTAATTGATGCATCAGGTATCGTCATAGCCTCCGTTCAGGTACAACCAGACGGCACGTATGGTTTTCCATTTGTTCCTCAGTCTGCTACAGGATTAATTATTCAGTTAAGTATTAATCAGGGAGTTGTTGGGTTAATAAAACCGCTTACAGCATTACCTGCAGGATGGAATAATACAGGAGAAAATAAAAACGGACAAGGTGGTGGAGCAGATGTTGTTAATAATGGAGAAATATTCCTGACAACTTCAACGGCAGCTATTACAGCACAAAATTTTGGAATAGAACAAACACCTCAAACAGCCATTAATTTACAACCTTCTACTGGAAATCCGGGTGGTTTTAATACGATTAATATTCCTGCATCTGTATTCTTAAACAGTAATGTTGGATCTAATCCGAATACAGAAGATTACAACGGCGGATTTGTTTCAAGTATTCGTATAACTGCCTTCCCGGCAGATGTAAACAGTATAATCATTAATAACGTAATTTATACAAACGGTGGCACTTGCCCACCTGCTTCAACTTGTGTAGGTTGGCCTGTAAGTGGCGTGACAATTCCTGCACCAAATGGAATTATTTCACAAACAGTTTTAGTAGATCCTTTAGATGGAAATACAAATGTTGTAATACCAATTGCAGCAATTGATAATGCAGGTCTGGAAGATCCAACACCTGGAAATATCACTATTCCTTTTAAAACGATTTCAGTTTCCGGTACAGTATGGAATGACAGAAATGGAAATATAATAATTGATGGCTCTGAAGCATCAATAAATGGTACAAACTCCGGAGCAGGTATTAAAACAGGAAATACTTTATACATGAATTTGATAGATGCAACAGGAAATGTAATAGCATCAGTAACTGTATTAGCTAATGGTGCATACTCTTTACCATTTGTTCCTCAAAATTCCACAGGATTAATTTTGCAGTTAACAAGCAGCCAGGGAACAATTGGATTGACTAAGCCATCTACAATACTTTCACCGGGTTGGATTAATACAGGTGAAAATAAAAACGGTCAGGGCGGTATTCCGGATTCAAGACCAAACGGCGAGATAACATTAACAACAGCTGCAGTAAATATTTCTTCACAAAACTTTGGAATTGAAGGAAAACCAATTGCAGTAGATGATGTAAATACTACAAATGAAGACACACCTGTAAGTAGTGATGTTTCTGTAAATGATACACCAAGTGGAGATGGCGGAAATACATGGTCTTTAATTGGTGTAAACGGTGGTGCTTCAAACGGAACAGTAACTTTAAATTCAACAGGTACTTATACATACACGCCCAACCCGAATTTTAACGGTATTGATACATTTACATACAGTGTTTGCGATGTAGACAATGATTGTGATACTGCAATTGTTGTGATCACGGTACTTGGTATAAATGATGTTCCTATTGCTGTAAACGATATAAATTCTACTAATGAAGATACACCCGTAAATGGCAATGCATCAACCAATGATACACCAAGCGGCGATGGCGGAAATATATGGACATTGATTAGCGGTGCCTCAAATGGTACGGTAACAATGAATCCGGATGGTTCATACACTTATTCACCAAATCCTAATTTTAATGGTAAAGACACCTTCTCTTATGAAGTGTGTGACATAGATAATGACTGCTCAACAGCCATTGTAGTCATAACAGTTAACAGTGTAAACGATGTTCCTGTAGCAAGGAATGATGTAAATTCTACAAGTGAGGATACTCCTGTTAGTGGTAGTGTTATTGGTAATGATACATTAAGCGGTGATGGTGGAAATTTATGGACATTGATTGGGATTGACGGTGGTGCTTCAAATGGTGTGGTAACTATGAACCCGGATGGCTCATATATCTATACTCCTAATCATGATTTTAACGGGGTAGATGTGTTTACATATAAATTATGTGATATAGATAATGATTGTTCTATTGCTACAGTTACTATTTTTATAGATTCACAAGATGATGTTCCTGTTGCAATAAATGATTCTATTGTTACAAATGAAGACACACCGATATCAAGTACTGTTGTCATTAATGATACTTTAAGTGGTGATGGTGGAAATATATGGACATTAATTGGTGTTGACGGCGGTGCTTCAAACGGTACGGTAACGATGAATCCAGATGGTTCTTATACCTATACTCCAGATCCAAACTTTAACGGTAATGATAGTTTTAATTATCAGATTTGCGATGCAGATGCAGACTGTTCAACAGCAATCGTATATATTACAATTGTACCAGTAGACGACTTCCCAATTGCGAATGCAGATGTCAACAGCACGAACGAAGACTCTCCGATAACGAATGCCACGGTAGTACCGAATGATGTATTGAGCG
>JADLAJ010000269.1 GCA_020848255.1 Chitinophagales bacterium | reverse complement strand
TGTTTGGCGGGCAGCAAAGTTACATGTACACCAATAACCAGCATTTAAAATATGTAAATCCAAACTCAACAGGATATTTTGTAGTGGATTTAACGCCCACCTCTGCCTGCGCAGATTACTGGCAAACCGACCTTAGCGGATTTTTAAGCCCCTCTTTGAAATTGTTGGGAACTTGGTGTACAAAAGTAAATGAAAATCACCTAAATCTATACTCGGGCCCAACATATACTCCAAAAGTATTTCCGGCTTTAGCTCCGGCTATTCCACGTAATAACGGACTTGCTACGGGTATAAAATACAATCAAAACCATGTGGAACTGATGAGTATTTATCCAAATCCAACACAAAATTACCTGAGATTCCAGTATTTTATGAAATCATCGGAGTCTTTATTAGTGTCACTTTATGATATTGAAGGAAATGAGATTAAATCGGTTAATTATGGAATGCAATCAGGTGGCTTACATCAGGATGCCATACAAATAATGGATTTGCCTGCTGCAGAATACATTGTTACTTTTAAGACACAAACCAGTACGGTTTCAAGGAAGTTTATCAAGCTTTAGGGCTTGCATTTTATTACCACCAGCTTTTTAATTTCTGATAGACGGCTTTCTTTTTGGCTAATGCATGCTTTTCTACCAGATGCCATGATAACCAGCCTAAAAAGATGGATAATGGTAATGAAATCAGCAATAATTCCACTACGTTGAATTTGAAATAGTACATCAATAATTGCTGGGCAGGAAAACTGTAGATATAAGTGCCGTAAGATACATCGCCGAATAATTCACCAATAGAAGAAATACCTTTGATTGCAGCTGCTCCGATAATAATTACAATAGGCGGGAATATTACGTATTGTGATAATTCAAAATATTCCCATCTCATAAGTGCGATAAATAATATGGAAGCAATAATTAAAACAGGTATTCTGAAGCGGTTGGATTCAATTTTTATAATTGATAAAAAGGCGCCACTCATAAATAATAATGCAAAATGACACCAGGTATTTAATGAAATAACGCCGATATGAAGCTGGTTGGTATTGTTTTCCAGCGTTATTCTCAAAATGAATAAAATCACTACTAACACAGACAATACAGCTACATGAATTTTTTGCGGGAATTTCTTCAGAAACAATAAAGGAACGATAAAAAGATACATGGAAAACTCATAGCCAATCGTCCATAATGAGCCATTGATACCTTTTTTCAGCGGGTTGGATTCAAATACACCATTTATGGTGTGTTGTAACTTTATAAGGGTGCAGTTGACGGGAATATAGGTCCATGCACTTTTGTTTTTCAGATATTCAACAGCTGTGCCATCAAAGGCAAACCCGCAGAAAATAACTGTAAGTATCAGCACAATAATCAATGCAGGATAAATGCGCAGCAGTCGTTTAACCAGATAATCTGTAATGCCATGACTGCGCATCAGACTCTGAAAAATTAAATAACCACTGATGATAAAAAATCCGCGCACACCGATATACGAATAAGATAAAGTACTGTTGGAGAAATAATACAAGGGGTCCTGCTCTGAAATGCCGGAAATCGGATAGCAATGATGTACTACCACTAAAGCAGCGAACAACAAGCGTAAAAAGTCAAAATTATTTTTGTGCATCTCTGTTCAGGCTTAAAAAGTTGTTAAGTTATTTAAATTATAAGAACTATTACAATTTTTTTTAGCTTTTAAATGTCTATTTTTGTAATAATGAGACACGCTTGGCAAAGAATAATACAGGCTGATGAAAAAAATTATTTACGCTGGAATACCTTCACTTTTGCTGGTATTTTTCTCATTATTGTTTGCGGATTAAATGCCACACGCGGATTAGAGCAACACATGGATGTCATGTTCTGGGATGAATCGCTGTATTTAAGCCGTGGGATGTCCATGTTTAAATATATTCCGAGAGACTGGGGGCCATCCTACTCATTGTGGTATAAGATGTTATCGTTTTTGTTCTCCGACAGAGTGGAATTGTATTATTTCAATTTCAAATTAACTACGATACTCATCTCTGTTTCCTTCTTTTTGTTGTTAATGGCTTGCGGTGTACAGCGCATTCTGGCGTTTGTGTTCTCTGTTTTTTTTCTTTCTTCTTTCATTAATATGCCCTTGTGGCCGAGAGTATCCCACTATTGTGTCATCGTATTAATTGCCGGTATCTTAATGGCAAAATACCAGAAATCAATAGTAACTAAGTTTGTCTTTTATAGTTTTGCTTTGCTGGTTTGTGCTTTCGCCCGCCCGGAATTATTTTTGCCATTCTTGGTTTGTTTTGCATTAACCTATTTGTTCTTTTTCGCAACAATCAAACAACGAAAGAAATACGATATAGTATTAGTAGCAGGACTGACGCTGTTTTTTTTAGTGCTGTATAAATTCTTTAAAACACCTTTAAACAATGGAGACTCTACCAGAGGAATAGGCGTTTTTTTACAACACTTTGCTATGAACTATGCTCAGTGGCATCATTCCAATACCATTTTCTGGCTGGATTATCCGGATATTCTTAAAGAAAATTTTAAAAATTCCACTTCTTTGAAAGAAATGATACAAGTCAATCCTGCATTGATAAAACATCATATATTGTCAAACGGGTACCACTATTGTACTCAGACAGCCAAAATCGTTTTCAGTTTTTTTGCACCCATCTTTACAAAAAAGATTCACTGGTTGTGTTTAATGGTATCTGTAATGTTATTTGGCGTCTATTTTTCTTTTACTAAAACCATAAAAGATAAACGCAAAAAAGTTTTTTCACTTGCAAAAGATAACCTGTTCACCCTATTAGTAGTGTTTTTGTTTGCTTTACCATCGTTTATCGTTTGCATATATGCGTATCCTCGTCAGCATTATCTGTTGCTTCAGGTGCCATTCCTGCTTTTGTTGATTGCACTTGCCATTTCTTCAATAACCGTAGAAATCTATAAATCTGCACAAAAAATAGTTGTAATAGCAGTAGTCTGGTTTTTTGTAATGCCCGTCTCAGAAGATTTTGACTATTTCAGAATGTTTCGAAATGAAGAAAGTTTGGCAAATCAGAAATCTCTTAAGTTTATTAAACAGCATTATAAAACGACAGATACCATTCATGTATTCGATTTGGAAGGGGGTATGACAAATTTATTGCCGGCAAATTTTGTTAATAATAACTATATATACCTTAGAGATCGGAATAAGATTTTATTAAGTGATTTCTTGTTGTCTAATAAATACAACATCATCTATAAAACACCAATCATAACAATGTTAAATAGTGTTCAGCAGGATACGATACTGTTTGATTTGCTTAAAAATCCCGCAAAGTATGGTTACCTTGAACAAAAAACAGGTAATTTCACACCTGCTTTATTGATAAAAAAATAAGAATGAATTTCGCTTACAAGCCTTTATATACAAGAGACCAGCCTTTTTTTGAAGCCAGAATAATTGGACTGTTCTTCTTCAGCTTGTTTTTTACCAGCAATATTTTACTGCAATTTAATTCAGCCAGTAAAGTTGTGGGTATTCTGGTGGTCATGGTTTTGCCATTTATCTTAATTTCTGCAGGTATTTATTATTATTATAAAATCTTTCAGCTGAAACAGTTAAATCCAATTGATTTAATCATTTTCCTTTCTCTTATTCTTCCTCTGTATAATGCTATTACAGTTCACCTGATTTTTGATGTAAAAATTCTGAAAGCACTATTTAATCTTTCATCAAGGTTTTATGTGGTAATGTGCAGCTTAATCTATTATGCAATACGCTCTCAAAAAATAACGCTTAAACAATTTGTGTATGCCAACCTCTTGTTGTGCTGGTTTTGTTTTGCATTGTACACTTTTGTTTCTCTTACCATTCCTCCTGCAACTTTTATGAATTCCCTGGGTGACGGATTGGTAGGGTTTAATCCATCAAAAGGCGGGTATATATACCGGTTTTCCAGTTCAGTACTGGTGTTTGGTATGATTTACTACTTCCTGGATTACATGATGAAAAGTAACTTCAAGAGCCTTTTATTATGGATGATTTTAATGGCCTATCAGGTCTTTGTAGATAAAGGCAGAACCGAATTGGTGTCTGAAATAGTACCGATGTTTCTTTTCATGTTCCTGATTCTGAAATGGCATGAGATTGCCAAAAAGCTATTTGTAATTTTTACACTTACAGCTATTGTGATTTTAATTGCCTATCTCATTGATCCTAAGATTGTAGAGTTTACCGCAGATATGTACTGGATGTTTATCAAGTTTTTCATGGGACAAAAAACAGGGGAAGGTTCCGCAGATTTACGATGGACGGAAATGGCTGCCGTGTATGATTACTTGGTGCAACATCCAGAATATATATTCTTTGGAATCGGGTGTCCTAAAAAAGAAATAATACAGGCAAATATCGGTACGGTTATTCTGGGAGATATTGGTGTCGTTGGTGGTTTGTTGTCACAAGGAATTGTTGGTCTCATTTTTATTTACTCCGTATTCTTGTATCCTATTTATGTTTGGCGCGTAGTAAAACACTATAGAAATGATTTGATATTTAATGCAGGAATTCTGGGTTGCGGTACCGTTTTTATTCAGTCATTGTTTAACGGAAATATTTTTTATTCATTTTTAGGTATCATGGTGCCGCTGATTATTGTAGAATATTATCGCGTGAAAGAAAAATTCTACTGGAGAGAATTAAAAAGCAAGCAACAAAATCAGAGTGAAAAAGAGTTATAAGATAATTATTATCTGTGTGCTCGCGATATTTATGTTACGGGTTTGTCTTTCTAATGAAAAGAAGAAAGAAAATAACATGCTGCAGTCTTCCAATCAGTCGATAACAATATCTGTTACGCCTGATTTCAGTAAAACGGCTCCCGTCAACACCAAAGTCTTTGGGATTAATATCGGATTTGCCTTTGCCCGCGAATTGGATAAAGACTCCGGATTTGTACAGCTTTTAAGAGAGATGCATCCGGTTTCGTTGCGCTTCCCCGGAGGTACAGTAGCCAACTGGTATCATCCCAATCTACCCGTGTATGGATACAAAGCAAAAGAATTGTTGCCAAGTTTGGGCGGTTTGTATGCCTTGCAATCTAAACGAAGCGAAAACATTCTGTATAATTTTATCCGTCTGTGTAAAGAAGTCAATTCCGGTGCGGTTTTCTGCGCCAATATGCTGACGGGTACTACCGAAGAAGCCTTGTTTGTTATCGATGAGTTGAAAAAAAACGATATTCCGATTCTGGGTGTGGAGCTGGGAAATGAATATTGTTTAATGTCTTATCGAAAACAATTTCCCGATGTGAAAACGTATATCGACAGAGTTAAATCAACGGCTGTTGCCATCCGTCAGAAATATCCGGACGTTAAACTGGCGGTTATCAGTGGCGATGAAGTACCGCTGAAAGATATGAGCGCCAGAAGTAAATTCATGCGCGACTGGAGCCTTGGACTGAGTAAAGAGAATTTCTATGAAGCGTATGTATGGCATTTTTACGCCAGCTGTGCTGACTGCGACAAAGATGCCTATTTCGATAATATTTATGCCAGAAATCTGGATGTCATGGCGCCTTTCAAGACAAATAAACTCTACAACGCCGGGGCTAATTTTGTTCCGCTTTATGGCAAAGACAGAAAATTATGGCTGACAGAATGGAATATTTCCAATGGCGAATACTTGGATAATACCTTCACGCAGGCGGCCTACGTTTCGGAGAATTTCCTGAACATATTAGATCTGAATACCCGATACAACAACTACATTGAATTGTCCAACCTGCATGCGATGGATGGATTGATAAACGTATACAAAGGCAAACAAAAACCATTGCTGTCTGTTGGAGGTAATAACGCGACAGTTCAATATTTCGCCTTTAAGTTTTTAGCGTCTACACTTACAAATGATGCCAATAAAGGTGAAACAACCATAAGCAGTAAGGATAACGCGGTTGCCAAAAATTTTGTCTGCAATGCGTTTGTCAGTAAGAAAGACAATAAAACGTATTTGCATTTTATAAACCGTTCCGGTAAGAAAATTCAGCTGAACATTAATGCGAAAGCCAATTCCGGTTTTCAGTTGATTGCTATTGAAGCAGATTTTCCATACGCCACTGCCGGCAAAACCGCCTACGAAAAAAACTACCCGAATAAAGTAAAACCGGTTCGATACAGAGAAGAAAAACTTACTGGAAATTCAATCACCCTTGCACCTTATGCATTTGGGTAT
>JADLAJ010000268.1 GCA_020848255.1 Chitinophagales bacterium | reverse complement strand
TTTTGTTATACCATTCTCGGAAGTCCGGTGTCGAATTGTATCACTACAGGTATTAAACAAAACGTAATCACGGGACAGTTACAAATTTCACCGAATCCGTCGAGCTGAGCATTTACGTTGGAATTACCGGCAGCTGCGCGAAATAAAAAAGTAAGACTAATGGTGTATGATGTAACAGGTGCTGTTGTTTATCAGGAAAACATCATGAGTAGCGGAACTTATACCCTGCATTTGAATCAGCAACCCAAAGGCATTTACTGGCTGAGTTTGAGTGATGATTCCGAAGATACAAGTTCGGTGTATATCGACAAACTTGTTTTGCAGTGATAAAGTAAATAGAAATTTTATTTCAAATCCCAGTTCTGGTTCATAAAGGAAATACCCCGCACTTGACAGGTATAATCAGGTAAGTGTATACGTTTGACACCAATTGTAAATCATTAAGAGGATTTAGACTAGCAACTATTATAAATAATAGTTGTATATTTATTGTTCATTAAAAAACTATCACATTAAAATAAATAGTATGAAAGCATTGAATGTATTAGTTGTCCTTTTCCTTATCACCGTTTTTACAATCCCAGTAAATTCTTTCGCAAAAAGCAAATCCGATTCAAAATTATTCGACAGAGAAGCCTGGATTCCAGCAGATTTTAATCCTGAAAAAATAGTATTACTGATAGATAATATTCCAGATGCCAATGCCAATAAGGCCGGAATAAAGATGTATGAAAAGGAATCAAAATGGATGGAAGAAATAATGCAAAAATACTATCCTTATCCGTATGAATTTGTAACTACTGAATCTCTGGAAAAATACAGCGATAAAAGCAAATATCCTTACATGTTAAGCTGGGGTTCACACTTTCACGAATACATGAACCAGTCTGCGCACTTGGTAAGCGGCACCAGCGGCTGGAAAATATCCATCATTGATTTAAAGACCGGTGTGGAAAGTAAAACAAATGAATGGTCATTTTCTTATAAAAAAGGAACTTTGGAAGCAACTATCAAGCAACTGGTAAAAGTAATCAAAGAACGAAAAAAATAAGCATCGTTCTGCAAACGCCTCAGCTTTGCAACCTGCATTCCACACACTATGATTTCCACTGCAAAAGTCACCGCCGTTTTCAAGTGCTCTCTGGAGCGGGCGTATAAAACACCCATGCTTTGCGATATCACCAAAGTGCATACCGGCTTCGGCTTTACGCCCCGTGTGACACATTGCACCGAGGATGAACACTGGGGCCAACCGGGTTTCAGCAAGAAAGTATTTGTGGCGAAAAATATAGTACAGAAAGGCGGCTGGGCTTCTACCGATACCGTCATCGAGCGCATCGAAAATCAATACTGGAAAATAGAAGTGGGCAATTTCCAGTCCTGGCTGCTCAGCTTCACTAAGTTTGTGGGCGAATGGAAAACCACCGAACTGGAACCCAACAAAATTCTGATTGAATACACCTACACCATGCATTCGGAGAACCCCTTATTCTATCCGTTGAACTGGCTTTTCACTAAAACCTTCTGGACAATTTATATGAAACGGGTGATGGAGAATATTCGGAAAATGGCAGCAAATAAAGAGCCGTATCAGTTTGCCTGAAAAACTTAATATCATCTATTGGGCTTTTTGATTATATTTAAATTATAAGCTCCTGATTTTATAGAGTTTATAAATAACATTATTCATCATTAAACCAAAAACAAATGAAAAACTTGATTATCTGTCTTGGCGTAGTGCTATGCGCTACAGCCTGCAACAACAAACCGGCTACTGAAACGCCTGCCGCAGCTAGTGCAGTTGCCGAAGGGGATTATCCCTACACACTGAAAGAGCCTTACAAAAAATGGCAGACCGGCAGTGAGCAAAATACCCTCATCGTCCTTAAAATGTTAAAAGCCTGGGAAACCAAAAATGCAGAAGAAAGCGCCTCCTATTTTGCAGATACCGTAGATATGACACTGGACTTGTTTCAGGAAAAAATGCCGAAAGACAGTATTGTATCGTTTTTAAAAACAGGTTATTTAAATTACAACAACCTGAAAGTAACCATGCAGGACTGGGAATCCGTAGTATCCGAAGATAAAAAAGACGAATGGGTAACCGTTTGGTACAAACAAAGCTGGGTAAATGCAAAAGGCGTTGCCGACTCTATAAACTGCATCAACGATGTGAAAATTGAAAATAGTAAGATTGTAAAGTTTGACGAATATTTACAGCATTTCCCTGCTGCCAAGAAATAACACTTCTGCTGAAATATTATCAGCACAAGATTTTACAAAAAACACCGGCAGATACCGGTGTTTTTTGTTTTCTGTTTAGGGAGAACCATATTCCCTTAATTTATTATTTTTATTCATCAAAACAATTGCCGATGAATAAACAAGATACCTTTGAAACAGTAGATGCCTATATCTCTGCACAGCCGGAAGTAAATCAGGCTTTGTTGCAAACGCTGCGCGAAACGATTCTAAAAGCTGCACCGGAAGCGGAGGAATTAATCAGCTATCAGATGCCGGCTTATAAATTGCACGGCGTACTGGTATATTTTGCGGGCTATAAAAATCATATCGGCTTCTACCCTACGGGTTCTGGTATCAGCACATTCCTTCCTGAATTAACAGCGTATAAGACTTCAAAAGGCACCGTGCAATTTCCGCTTAATAAAAAACTGCCTATCGCTTTAATACGCAAGATGGTGAAATACCGCGTGCAGGAAAATCTGCTGAAACAGCAACGGAAAACTAAAAAAAAATAGCACTTCCTTTCAGAATAATGTTATCGTTTTTTCTAACGAACATCGTAGTAAAATAAATTCCAGCCTTCATGATATGTAACTAAGGTTACAGGCATTCATCTCTATTCTGATTAACATTGTACTGTTATAAAAACAGGAAAAATGAAATACATTATTGTAGGTGCCGTTGCAGGTGGTGCCAGTACTGCGGCAAGATTAAGAAGACTCGATGAAAAGGCAGAAATCATAATTTTTGAAAAAGGGGAATATATCTCCTATGCCAATTGTGGCTTACCGTATTATATCGGAGATGTAATAAAAGATAGAAATGCGCTCTTTGTACAAACAGCTGCCTCCTTTAAACAGCGCTTTAACATAGATGTCAGGGTACAGACAGAAGTATTATCGATAAACATTGCAACAAAAATAATTACTGCCATACATCAGACAAGCGGCGAAACATATGAAGAACGTTACGATAAACTGATTCTATCTCCGGGTGCGGAACCGATTCGTCCTCCGCTGCCGGGTATTCAGGAAGAAGGAATATTTACCCTTAGAAATGTCTCGGACACAGATTATATTAAAGCCTTTGTACAACAAAAAGAGGTGAAGAATGCAGTTATCATAGGTGCAGGATTTATTGGCCTGGAAATGGCTGAAAACCTGCATGATTTGGGTTTAAATGTTACCATTGTAGAAATGGGCACTCAGATTCTGGCGCCTTTAGATTTTCCTGTTGCCGCAATAGTGCAGCAGCACATTCGCTCTAAAGGCGTAAAGCTACTCCTCAATACTGCTGTTACAGCATTTGAAAAAAAGGGAACACAATTAAATGTATTGTTTAAAG
>JADLAJ010000267.1 GCA_020848255.1 Chitinophagales bacterium | reverse complement strand
CAGATTCAGCACGATCTGGCAGGCAAAGAAAATACCATAAACGAATATATTGCCACATACGATGAAACATCACAGCAGGTAACGACGCAAAACACGTTGATACAAATTAAAAAGACGGACGAAATGATTGCCTCACTCCGTCAGCGAAAATTTTCTCCCTCTGCACTGAAAATATACATCAAATGTCCCATTCAATTCTATTTAAAATATGTTGCCGGCATTGAAGAGCCTGAAGAACTTTCTGAAGAAATTTATGCCGCTGTATTCGGACAAATTTTACACAAAGTGCTAGAACTCACCTACCAACCATTTTTGAATATTGCTATTGACGCTCAAAAAATTAATTCTTTTACAAACACATTATTTCTTCGAAATAAAATAAAAGAAGCCTGCAGCGAGTTGAAACTGCCAAAAGAAATCACACAAGGCAGTAATAAATTGCAGTTAAAAATTATCGAACGCATTGCACAAAAAATTCTGGAGAACGATGCGCTTGACGGGTCTTTAACCGTCCTACATACAGAAGATAAGTTTATCTGGGAGACCCTGAAACTGGAAGACGGAACTTTTGCTGCCATTCAAGGCACTTTCGACAGGATTGATAAACTTTCTGAAAAGGCTGTCAGGATTATCGATTACAAAACCGGTCATATTGAGTTACCTAAATTCCCGGACATGGAGCATGAAGACAGCATTCATGCATTCTTAGATACATTGTTCATTTTTAAACAAAAAGATTACAGTGCCGCTTTCCAGGGAATTTTGTATGCGCTAATGTATTATAAATTACATGGCTGCCAACAAATCAATGTTGGCTACCATCATGCTAAAAAAATGAAAGAGGGGATTTCGTATCTGAATGAGCAGCAGCCAATTCCGGTGGAGTTATTACTGCATTTTGAAAAACGATTAGCGGAATTAGTCAGTGACATTATATACAAGAATCCGGTCTTCCTGCAAAGCGAAAACGAGAATGCCTATCAATATTCTGTTTATGCTGAACTTCTTGGAATAGACTAAACACTAAACAATTCCACATTTGGCTTACTAAATATCATTTATTGTACAATATAAATTGTAATTACTTAAACAAAAAAAGCTCGCGGATGTTATAAAGCCTATATGGCATCTGTGAGCAAAAAAGTTTTAATTATAGGTTCGGGATTGGGTAGTCTGGCTACTGCTTTACGATTAACCACACATGGTTATCAGGTAGAAATTTTAGAAAAGCACCATCAGGCAGGCGGACGTTTAAATCAGTTAAAAAAAGATGGTTTCACCTTCGATGTTGGCCCGTCTTTCTTTAGTATGAGTTATGAATTTACGGAATTATTCAAGTATTGCAAAATTCCGAATCCATTACAGATGAACGAACTGAATCCTGTTTATTCGGTTTATTTTGCCGGCAAAAAAGAGCCTTACTCCATCTACAAAGAACTGGATAAACTGGCACAGGAATTTGCGGATATCGAACCTGATTTTAAAGCAAAAGCAGAAAAGTATTTAAAAAGTGCCGGTGAAATTTTTCATGACACAGAACATGTAATTATCAAACGCAATTACGATAATTTGTTTCAGTATGCGGTAGCGCTAATGACTGTTCCTAAAAAGCATGCACCAAAACTGATACGCTCGATGTGGGCAGAACTGGAACGTCATTTTGACTCGGAGCACGTGAAAGTTATTTTCTCCCTTGTGGCTTTCTTTTTAGGCTCCACTCCTTTTGACACACCGGCTGTGTACAGTCTGCTAAATTATACCGAATTAAAACACGATGGCTATTGGAACATCAAAGGTGGTATGTATAAGATCGTGGAAGAAATACAGAAAATACTGATAAACCGTGGTGTAAAATTCCATTTCAATGCGGAAATTGCAAGTGTGAGCGAAGCAAACGGAAAAATAAACGGATTTACAGATACAACAGGAAAAGTATGGAATGCAGATATTTATGTTTGTAATGCTGATGCGGCATCTTTCCGGGGGAAAATTTTAAACCGTACAAAATTCTCGGAAGCCAAATTAGACAAGAAACACTGGACACTGGCACCATTTACCATTTATTTAGGTGTAAAAGGAAAACTGGATAATCTGCATCATCATAATTATTTTTTAGGTAGCAATTTCAAACAATACGCAGACAATATTTTTAAACTTTCTGTCAATCCTGAAAAACCTTATTACTACGTAAATGCTTCCTCCAAATCCAATCCGGATTGTGCACCGGAAGGATGTGAGAATTTATTTATTCTTTGCCCTGTTCCCGACAGACGCTACAAAAACGACTGGAGCGACAGAGAAGCCTTGGCTGATACCATTTTGAAAGACATGAGCGAGCGTATCGGGTTTGATTTAATTGCTAACAGAGTAACGCAGACCATTTACGCGCCGGATGACTGGGAAGGCATGTTCAACCTGTACAGAGGTTCCGGTTTAGGTTTAGCACATGGTTTGAGCCAGGTGGCTGCCATGCGTCCGAAAAACAAAGACGAGGAATTTGACAATCTATATTACGTAGGTGCGAGCACCGTGCCTGGAACGGGATTGCCGATTGTGGTAATTGGTTCAAAACTGGTGACCGAACGCATTTTAAAAGACCATAACAATAGCATATGAACGGATTTCAATTATATCAAAACAGTTGTGTAGAATGCAGTGAGCTTATCACAAAGCGATATTCTACGTCCTTTTCTCTCGGCATCCGTGTATTCGATAAGGAATTCAGAAATCCCATTTACAGCATCTACGGATTTGTGCGTTTTGCAGATGAAATTGTAGATACGTTTCATCAGTACGATAAAAAAGAATTGCTGGATGATTTCAGAAAAGAGACATTCAAAGCTATTGTACAAAAAATCAGCT
>JADLAJ010000266.1 GCA_020848255.1 Chitinophagales bacterium | reverse complement strand
CAGAATACAACCAGAAATGCCGCGAGGAAGTGATGAAGTTTAAAGATATCTGGGACAACCTTACCGTAAAAATGGGGTATTGGGTAGACTTAGACAATCCTTATATCACTTTCGACAATAATTACATCGAAAGCGTGTGGTGGATTTTAAAAGAACTGTACAAAAAAGACTTATTGTACAAAGGCTATAAAATTCAGCCCTACTCTCCTGCTGCTGGTACCGGTTTAAGTTCCGCAGAGTTGAACTTACCGGGCTGCTATAAAGATGTGAAAGACACGAGTGCGGTAGCACAGTTCAAGATTTTAGAAGATGATAAATCCATTAATTTATTCAAAGACATTTCTAAAACATATTCAGCAATTATTCCAGGATTTGATGATATAAATATAAATTTTAACTTAGGTGAAAACGTTTTTTTCTTAGCATGGACTACTACACCTTGGACTTTACCGTCAAATACTGCTTTAGCTGTTGGCGAAAAAATAGAATACTTATTAGTTAATACAATTAATAGTTATACTGAAAAAGAGATAAATGTAATTATTGCGAAAGAATTATTTAATAAGAGTTTTTTTAACCATAATGATTCACCTCCTGAAGTAGGTCAAGCCTCTGTGGGTGGTGGAAAAGGATTAAGTGGAAATTGGAGAATTTTAAAATCTTTCAAAGGAAAAGATTTGGCCGGCATCCGTTACGAACAATTATTGCCGTTTGAAGCCAACTCGAGAGATAAAATTGAAGGTGATGCCTTCAAAGTAATTATCGGTGATTTTGTAACCACCTCTGATGGTACAGGTATCGTGCATATCGCACCGAGCTTTGGTGCGGATGACATGAAAGTGGCCGGAGAAAATGGCATCGGCTCATTAACATTGGTAGATACAGAAGGTAAATTTATTGATGGCGTAGGTGAGTTTTCGGGCAGATATGTGAAAGATTACAAAGACGAACCAAACTATGTTTCTGTTGATATCGACATATCCGTAAAACTGAAACAGGAAAACAGAGCCTTCAAAATAGAAAAATACGAACACTCCTACCCACACTGCTGGCGCACGGAGAAGCCGGTTATTTATTATCCTTTAGACTCCTGGTTTATCCGGGTAACGGCCGTGAAAGAACGCATGGTGGAATTAAACAAAACCATCAACTGGAAACCGGAAAGCACCGGAACCGGTCGTTTCGGACAATGGCTGGAAAACTTAATCGACTGGAATTTATCGCGCACCAGATACTGGGGAACTCCTTTAAACATTTGGAGAACGGAGGACAAGCAAGAAGAAATTTGTATCGGTTCTGTAGAAGAGCTGAAAGAGGAGATGCAAAAATCTATCGTGGCTGGTTTCTTATCTAAAGATATTCTGGAACAACCCTTTGATTTACACAAACCGTTTGTAGATGATATTATGCTGGTTTCCGCATCCGGAAAACCCATGAAACGCGAAAGCGATTTAATTGACGTTTGGTTTGACTCGGGTGCCATGCCGTATGCGCAATGGCATTTCCCTTTTGAAAATAAAGAAACGTTCGAAAAATCCTTCCCGGCTGATTTTATTGCGGAAGGAGTTGACCAGACACGTGGCTGGTTTTATACTTTACATGCAATTGCTACAATGCTGTTTGACTCCGTTGCGTACAAGAATGTAATGTCGAACGGATTGGTGCTGGACAAAAACGGTAACAAAATGTCTAAATCCAAAGGCAACGCCGTGGATCCGTTCATCACTTTAGATAAATATGGTGCCGATGTTACCCGCTGGTACATGGTTTCCAATTCTCAGCCTTGGGATAACTTAAAATTTGATGAAGAAGGATTGGCTGAGACGTCGAGAAAATTATTCGGCACTCTTTACAATACCTATAATTTCTTTGCAATTTATGCCAATATAGATGGTTTTGTAATCGATAAAGACAATACGACACCATTAGCAGAACGTGCTGAAATTGACCGTTGGGTGATTTCAAAACTGCACAGTTTAATCAAAGAGGTAACGGAATGTTATGAGGATTACGAGCCGACCAAAGCGGCACGTGCCGTGGAAGATTTCGTCATTGAACATTTATCCAACTGGTATGTACGCTTATGCAGAAGAAGATTCTGGGGCAACGAATTATCGCAAGACAAGAAGGCGGCATTTGAAACGCTGCATGAATGCTTAACTGTAGTTGTTCAGCTCATGAGCCCGATTGCACCATTCTTTAGCGACTGGTTATGGCAGAGTTTATTATCTACGGATTCTTCTATCCACATTTCAGATTTGAAAAAATCCGAGGCGAATTTAATAGATAAGAGACTGGAACAACGTATGGAATGGGCACAGGAAATTTCTTCACTGGTTCTATCCCTTAGAAAAAAGACAAAAATAAAGGTTCGTCAGCCGCTGCAAAAAATATTGATTCCTGCTATCGACAAAGATTTTATTGAACAGGTAGATAAAGTAAAAACATTGATTCTGGCAGAAGTAAACGTAAAAGAAATTGAATATATCAGCGATACTTCAGGAATCATCTCTAAAAAGATAAAACCTAATTTCAAGTTGCTGGGTAAAAAATTAGGCGGCAAAATGAAACTCGCTTCAGAACATATTCAGCATTTATCTAATGAGGAAATCAATCAATTGGAGCAAAAAGGCAGCTTTGACATAAGTCTGGATGGTGAAACATTTAATATCTTACTCGACGAAGTAGAAATTATCTCGGATGATATTCAGGGTTGGCTGGTGGCTTCCAACAATGGCATCACAGTTGCATTAGATATTCATATTTCTGAAGGTTTAAAGAATGAAGGTTTCGCTCGGGAAATTGTCAATAAAATACAAACAGAGCGTAAAGAGTCTGATTTTGAAGTTACTGACAAAATCATTTTGCATGTGCAAAATCAATTGGTTCTCAATGGCGTTCTGAATAGTTATAAAGAATATATTTGCAACGAAACTTTAGCAAACGATATTTTGTTTAGTGATAACCTGTCAACCGCTAAAGATTTTGATATCAACGGAGAAGTATTAAAATTATTCATTCAAAAAGTGTAGAAGATGGCAAAAGTGATTAAGAAAACGAAACCCGCCCCTAAGAAAGCGCCTGCTAAAAAAGCAGCAGCTAAACCTGCACCTAAAAAAGCGGTAGCTAAAAAAGCACCGGCTAAGGCTCCGGCCAAACCTGTAAAGAAAACAGTGCCTGCCAAAAAAGCAGTAAAACCGGTGGCTAAAGCTAAGCCCGTAGCTAAAAAAGCAGTGGTAAAAGCTAAACCAGTTGCTAAAAAGGTAGTAAAACCTGTAGCCAAGGCTAAACCAGTTGCTAAAAAAGTGGTCGCAAAAGCTAAACCGAAGACTGTGGCAAAACCTGCACCTAAAAAAGCAGTGGTGAAAGCGGCTCCAAAGCCAGTGGCAAAAGCACCGGCAAAAAAAGCGGTGGTTAAGGTTGCTCCTAAAACGGCAGTAAAAAAGCCTGCTCCAAAAGCTGTGGCAAAACCGGCACCTAAAGTAGCCGTTAAAGCTGCTCCAAAACCAGCAGTTAAAATTGAACCAAAAAAGGTAGCTGTTAAGCCGGAACCAAAAAAAGCGGAACCAAAACCGTTTGTTAAACCGGCTCACAAAACACCTGCAGAAATAGCACATCAAATCTCCACACAAAGACATATACACGATGTGAAACCACTCATGGATGTTATTGTAACAAGATACAGTGATGCAGATTTGGCAATTTTCAAAGAAGTAATTCTGAAAAAAATCGCGAAAGCAAAAGAAGAAATTGATTTTTACACCGATCAGATTAAAAATTCTTCTGAATCTGAAACACAGTTTGCCAGTATTGATGATGGTTCTATGACCTCTGAGAGAGAAAACATGAACCAGATTGTAGTGCGTATGCAAAAACTGATTTCACACCTGGAAAGTGCATTGGTACGTATCGAAAATAAATCTTACGGAATCTGCCGCGAAACCGGCAAACTGATTCCGAAAGAAAGATTATTGGTCGTGCCGCATGCTACATTGAGCGTGGAAGGCAAGAAAATGGAGAAAAAATAATCTTATTGTAAATAAGAAATAAACAGAAAGCCAGTAAAGACATTTATCTTTATTGGCTTTAATTTTTTAATTCCGAAACTTCGGAACAGGATGACATTATAGCGGTGTCATTAATAATTAAAAAGTACTATGAGTAAGAAAGTAATTGCCGTTCTGACAATCATTTTATCGCTGGTGATAGATCAGGTGACAAAAATATGGGTAAAACTAACCATGCAAAGTGGTGATGAATTCTCCTACATCGGTAACTGGGCTCGCATTCATTTTGTGGAAAATGAAGGAATGGCCTTTGGAATGAGCTTTGGAGCTGGTATGGGGAAATTTTTACTAACCTTTTTCAGAATCATTGCGGTGGGTTTTATCACCTATTATCTCGCACAACAGATTAAAGATAAAAAATCATCAAAGGGTTTTGTCTTTGCTTTATCCTTAATTTTAGTAGGTGCTGTTGGAAATATCATCGACAGTATTTTTTACGGACACATTTTTTCTCACAGCGACGGACAGGTGGCTAAGCTTTTCCCTTTGGGCGGCGGATATGCCAGCTGGTTTCACGGCAGAGTGGTGGATATGTTTTACTTCCCTATCTATAGAGGTGTTTTACCAAACTGGATTCCGTTTTTTGGCGGAAAATTCTTCGAGTTTTTTCAGTTTATCTTTAATGTGGCAGATGCCTGTATCACGATTGGCGTATTCATTATTTTAATTTTCCAGAAGAAATTTTTTAAGGAAGAAACAAAAGAAATCAGTACTGAAGAAACCACTGAAGAAGCAGTTCAGCCTACATAAAAAAGATAGACCTTACCCCGCACTTTTTACAGTTTAGAATAAGGTCTTGTCCCCCAACTGGACTACTTAAATTTTCAATTTTTGGATTATCAATACATGACTGTTATTTTGGCGTTGGAGGATTTCTTTGAGTTAGGATCATTTTCTGTTATGACGACTACATATTTTCCTTGTTGCAATGGCATCTCATCAAAGTGTATAAAGTTGTCTCCGTTAATCAGGCTTTGAGCTATTTTCTGAGAAAACTCGCCGTTTGATTTATACAGATTTACATTTACATCTTTGAAATTAGTTGCCTTTATAAAATAGTTTTTTGTGATAGAACTGTTCAAATCAACTGTAAAAATCTGGTTCATTTTTACTTCGTAATTACTGGTTGTGTTGGAGAAATTAAGCTCTGAAAGCAATATTTCCGTGTTCATGTTGTTAGAGAATACTATAGAGCTGATTCTTGCTTTTCCGTTTTGCATTATTTCATTGGAAACATAAGCCAGTACAGGCACTTCGTACAATTTTCTGGATTCATTTACCTGAATATCTCTAGTGATTTTCTGGTTGTGAACACCATCTGTGATATGAATATCTACTGTAACTAATGTAGAGCCTCCATCACAACTGAATTGCAGGAATTTTGGTATAGCTGCATCTGCATCACCATAACTACAGGTAATAGTATAGGGTGCTGCTTGCGTTAGACTTGCATCTACCTTATGTGAAGTATTGTCTGCGCTGATATAACAGAGCATACTACTATTTAAAGACGTTTGCGCTTGTACAATTGTTATTGATAAAATTGCTAGTACACGCGCCATGAGAGTTAAGGGTTTTAACATGGCACTGGGTTTTTATGTAACGCAAATGTAGTATGCATTTTTGAATTTGTCAACACTTTTTTGAAAAAAAATTATTTTTCTTTAAAATCTGATTTGGCTTTTACGTCAAACTATCAATAAAATCAATACATTAGCGTCAATAAAAAAAATCAGACATGAGTGATTTTTATGAACGTGTATATGCATTAGTACGCAAAATTCCTAAAGGCAGAGCCATGTCATACGGTGATATTGCGGAATATTTAGGCACCAAAGGCTCTGCACGTACTGTTGGATATGCGATGAATAATGCCCATAATGTTTCTCCGCCTATACCGGCGCATCGTGTAGTCAACAGAAATGGATTACTAACCGGCAAACATCATTTTGGCTCTCCGACCATGATGCAGCAATTATTAGAAAACGAGGGCATCAAGGTTATTGACGATCAGATTCAGGATTTTGAGAAAGTGAGATGGAATCCAAAGAAGAAGAAATCATAACTGCTTTAATAACAAAAAAATCCACGACTTGCATCGTGGATTCTTCATTTTTATTTGGTTGGTGTTTCGGCAAGCTCAACACAAGTTGGAAAAGCTTGATTTATCTTAACTATGGTCAGGCTGAGTTTATCGAAGCCTAGTTATTCAACATTACCGGCATTACCAGCATCAGCAAATCTTCCTCTTCTTCTTTTTCTGTCGGTCGAATAATACCTGCACGATTAGGCGTTGATAATTCGATATTAATATCGCTGCTGTCTAAGGCACCTAACATCTCCAGTAAAAATTTAGCATTGAAGCCAATTTCCATCGGATTACCCTGATATTCACAAGCTAATTTCTCAGATGCTTCATTAGAGAAATCCAAATCCTGAGCAGAAACGGTTAACTCAGCGCCTGACATTTTCAATACTACCTGATGGGTAGTTTTGTTAGAGAATATAGAGGTTCTTCTTAATGAAGAATAGAAATCATCTTTTTGGATGGATAATAAATTCGGGTTTTCTTTTGGAATCACCGCATTGTAATCCGGATATTTCGCGTCTATTAAACGGCAAATCAACTGTATATTGTCAAAACTGAAGAATGCATTTGATTTATTGAACTGCACAGAAACTTCTGTAT
>JADLAJ010000265.1 GCA_020848255.1 Chitinophagales bacterium | reverse complement strand
GAAAAACCGGCAATTGATTTAACCAAAGGTAAGCACATTATTGCATTTTTAAGTTTAACCTGCTCGCATTGCCGAATTGCTGCGCAAAAAATGAATATCATTCACAAAAAGAATCCGGGCATTCCGCTTTATTTTGCATTGAATGGCGATAAAGAATTACTGGCTGGTTTCTTCGACTACACACATACACAAGCCATACCGCATAATTTATTTTTAGGCGCAAAAAGCTGGATGCAGGTAGCCGGTTTGAGTCTTCCAAATATTATGTATGTAGAAAACAGTATCGTTCAAAAAAAATGCAACGGTATGGAAATAGACCAGGACGATATGGAAGCCTGGCTGCAAAAATAATTACTGCATCACCAGTCTCTGCGAATATATTTTATCGCCATCTGCTACAGAAATATAATAGGAACCTTTAGGTAAGAAAGAAAAATCAAACTGATAAAAGTCTTTTGTTACCAAAAAATCCTTCATTTGCTTTTCATAGATTAAGGTTCCCAGTACATCATACAATCTGAGTATGGTATTGGATGCAAACAACTCGTCGGCTACCGTAAATTTCCCGTTATTTGGATTGGGAAAAACAGACATTGTATTCGCGTTAGCAAACTCTTTAACTGCAGTGACTTCAGGCACCTCGTATACATTGACAATTTCAAAATGGCCGGAATCAAAATCTTTATTGGCGGCAATTCCACGCACATTCATTACGTTATTCACCAGGGGATAATCGTAATCGATATGAATATGCCCGGCCATCCAGAGCCCGAGATTTCTGCCGTAAGGGGAGAGCATATCGAGTATTTTATAATATTCAGTGGCATCAAAAACAAAACCCGATAAAATAAACAAGATATTTTCTGTAGCAGGATGGTGAGAAATAAAACAAACATTGTGGTTTCGTTTATTCGGATTGGTGGCCAGCTCATTTTTGAGCCATTGGAAAGTTCCGCCTGTCCAGTCCATGGCCTGTGCTTCCGGACCTATGCCCGGCTCTGCTTTGTTTACATGGTATCTTGGATTAAAATCCAGTCCGTAAAAAACAAACCCGTCGTATTCAAACGAAAAATTTTGCAGGTAATGTTCTTTCTGTGTTTCAGGATTATACGTTCTGGTTAATCGGCTGCCGTCATTCCAATTGGTGAAAAATAATTTATCTCTGTCATACACATCTGCAAACACCTCTCCCATAATGGAATCTCCGTTGGCATAGGGTGCCTCATTCTGATACCGCACATAGGGCCAGATATCGTGATTGCCAATCACCGGAACGTAGGGCATATTCAGCCCGTCCATGATTTTCTTGCACATCTGAAATTCAGATTTTTCCGCACTGCCCGTCAAATCTCCTGAAATCACGACAAACTTTATATTTTTATCCTGCTCGTGCGCATTAATCCACTGTACTGCCTGCCGCAAATCTTTAGCAGGTGCGCTGGTATCTACTGCAGGCATGGTATCATTAAAAAAACCGGGCGTACCGTAATCTCCGAATCCTTCCCCAATATGTACATCCGAAATATGAACAAATGAAAATTTATACTGAGCGCCCGGCAAATCATTATTCAGATTATATTCAGGCATGCTATTTGTTTGTGAAAAGGAAATGATTTTAATCACAAGGAAAAACACAAATAGAAATATTCTCACAAAAGGCTGCATACTACTCTGATTTAATGCTAAAATTAGTTAAAAAGCATGAATTAACAGTTATCCACAGCACAATAGTATATTCTGTTTTGACGTTCATTGTAAAATCTTAATTTTGTTAAAATATTTGTAGATTATGGGAATACTTTTGCAAGCAGCAACACAAGCAGTCACCACCGCCGTAGATACAGCAAATTCAATTATGCCGGCAGCTGCTGCACCGATTAAAGAATTATCTGTTTTAGAACTACTCACGAAAGGTGGTTTTATGATGATTCCATTAGTGGTAGCATTAGTGGTAGCTGTGTTTTTCATTATAGAGCGATGGTTATTTTTCAGACAACGATCAAAAATCAATGACAATCTGGTGCGTGATGTACTGGAAAAACTATACGCGGGTAACATACAAGGCGCAGATGCATTGTGTTTAGCCGACAAATCTGCGTTGGGAAATGTATTACAGGCAGGTATCTCTCAATTAGGCAAGCCTATTGACCATATTGAAAAAGCACTGGAAATCCAGTCGAACATAGAGATAAACGAAATGGAGAAACGCACCGGTTGGATCAGTATGATTTCAGGGGTAGCACCGCGTTTAGGTTTCATTGGTACCATCTTAGGGGTAATTAAAATATTTTACAGCATTGCACAAACTGCTGACATTTCCATCGGTACTATTTCTGCCGGCTTATATCAGAAAATGATTACCTCCGCAACAGGTTTGATTGTGGGTGTATTGTCATTTATGGGCTATCATTTCATTTTCATGCTGATCGACAGTTACTCTGCAAAACTGGAAAAGCAAATTTTTGAATTTGTGAAAGGCATTCAAAAACCGGTAAAATAATTCTTCATCTTATTCAGCATGACAAAATAGTAATCGTATGAACATTAAAAGAAGAAGACCGTTTCACGATGAAGATGCCATGGCATCTATGAACGATATCATGTTCTTCTTGATGTTGTTTTTCCTGATCATATCTACGATGGCCAACCCTAATGTCATCAAGCTGATGCTGCCAAAAGCAAACAGCACAGACCAATTGGCTAAGCAACCTGTTACCTTATCTGTAACCGAAGACAAACGTTACTACATCAATACTACAGAAATTCCTTTGGAAGGATTAGAAAATGCGTTAACGGCAGCTTTAGTAAACAATCCAGACCCGACCGTAGTTCTCAGAGTAGCAGAAAACCTGAGTATTCAGGATTTGGTAGACATTATGTCTATCGGTGCTAAACTGAAACTCAAGATGGTATTGAGTACGGAAAAGAAATAATCAGACCACTTTCTTTAAAAATGCCTGTATATCGTAATATGCCTGTATACTTTCCTCAGACAAATTAGGCAGGTTAAAAAATCCGTGTACTAATTCTTTATAATCTTTATACAATACCACATTCCCTGCTTCTGTTAATTTGTCGGCATATGCTTTCCCTTCATCTTTCAAAGGGTCATACTCAGCCGTCAGCACAAAAGCCGGCGGCAAGCCTGAAAAATCAGTGTGATAAATTGGTGATACTTCAGGATTCAGTTTATCTTCCTCTTTGGGCGTATAGGTTTTCTGAAACCACAACATCGCCTGTTTGGTCAGCAAATAACCTTCTTTATATTGTTCAATTGAGTTAGAAGAAATTTTGCCATCCACCCACGGATAAATTAACACCTGAGCGGCAATTTTCACGTTCGGGTGATGCTTAAAATGATGGCAGGCACAAGCCGCCAGATTTCCGCCCGCACTGTCTCCGGCTACGATTATTTTAGCTGCGTCTATTCCTAACTCCTCTGCATGTGCTGCTACGTATTCAATGGCTTTGTACGCATCTTCATGTGCTGCCGGAAAGGTATGCTCGGGAGCCAGTCGGTAATCCACCGATATCACTGTACAATCATTCATCGAACACAATCGCCGGGCCACATAATCATGAGACTCGATATTGTAAAACACAAAACCACCGCCGTGAAAATAAACAATCACTTTTTGTCCGGAGGCGGAGGAATTTCTGTACAAACGTGCTTTAGTTCCCTCAATGGAAAAATCCCTGATTTCCTTTACTTCTTTTTTCTTATCAAACAAAATCTTGCCCAGATTTGAAACAAGAATCTTATTCTTCCTTTCTTTTTCAATATTTGCGATATCCACTTCACGGATAGGTTGTACATTATTGACAAACAATAACAAAAAACGAAGTTTCCAATTCATATTATTCCATTAACTTTAGACAAGATAAAAAATATTACATATGGAATGGATAACAAAAGATAATAAACTTGTAAGGGAATTTAAATTCAAAGATTTTACGCATGCTTTTGCATTTTTAACTAAAGTGGCCTTTGCTTCGGAAAAACAAAATCATCACCCTGAAATATACAACGTGTACAACAAAGTAATTATTTCCCTGCAAACACATGATGCAGGTAATGTTGTTACAGAAAAAGACCATAAATTAGCAGAGACAATTGGTGCATTCGTATGACAAACGATTTATTCTCTACTTCTAATAATATTGATCTCATTTCGCTGACAGATAAAATCCTGAAACAGCTGGATGATTTTGTACCCGAGAACAAACTGGAACAGTTTTGTGAAGACCTGAAAACGGTTATCAATTTTCACGACCACCAGTATTATGTAAAAGCGGATTCGCTGATTACCGATTATGATTACGACCGGCTCTTTAAAAAATTAAAACAAATTGAGGAAGAAAATCCAAATTTGGTAACGGCCGACTCTCCAACACAGCGTGTTGCCAAAGGACTGAATCAGGAATTCCCGACGGTACAGCATTTGGTTCCGATGATGTCATTGGAAAACTCCTATAATATTACAGATTTAGAAGATTTTGATACACAGGTAAAAAAAGCTTTATCTAATAATACCACCGTTGAATATATTGCAGAACCAAAATTTGATGGCAGCAGTATTGCCTTAGTGTATGAAAATAACCAGCTCGTGCGTGCCGCGACCCGTGGCAACGGTATTGAAGGCGATGAAATTACGCCCAATGCTAAAGCCATTAAATCTATTCCTTTGAAAGCTAATTTTTCGCAGTTTGGTATTTACAAAATAGAAGTGCGCGGTGAAGTTTTATTAGAACTGGCCATGCTTGAGAAAATGAATAACGAGCGCAGAAAACAAAACGAGATTTTACGCGCAGAAAATAAAAAAGAACTGGAGTTATATAAAAACTCCCGTAATACCGCTGCGGGCAGTTTGCGTTTAAAAGATTCCGCGG
>JADLAJ010000264.1 GCA_020848255.1 Chitinophagales bacterium | reverse complement strand
GCGTTACATCAATACCGATTATCAGCCATATTATTTTAACCGTGGGCTCGGTTATAATAATGATTATATAAGAGGTTACGAATATTTTGTAATAGACGGACAAAATTTAGGCTATGTGAAGAATTCATTGAAATATAAATTAATCAAGCAGCACATCGTGGAAGTAAAAGCTTTGAAACGTTTTCAGCAATTCAGTACTATTCCTTACTCTGTGTATTTAACTTTGAATGGGGATGCCGGTTATGTGCAAGACCAATTTTACGGAAAGAAAAACTCTTTAACCAATTCCTGGCAATACGGTTATGGTGTGGGTTTAGATTTTGTAACCTATTACGATATTGTGGTGCGTTTTGAATATTCCTTCAACAAACAAAAGCAACACGGACTTTTCATCAGCATGAGTGCGGGGATTTAGACCCTTGACATGAAAAGGAAAAATTATTATTTTTGAAATAAATAATAAAGCAATGATAACATCTGACCAACAAGTTACAATTGGTGTTGCTATGTTCCTGGTGAGCATAATCATTACCATCTTAATTTTCCGTGCTGATAGTAAGAAGGATAAAGTTTAAGAACAAAATTCAATTTGGAACATCTTGGCTGCCGCGGATTTGTAATCCGTGACTTGATTATTCTGCGCACGGATTGCAAATCATTAGTGTTCGAAACACATTCTAACACTTTACTTTTCAAAAGTTTACTAAATGCGCTAAATAATCAAATTTGCAAAGTATGAGCTTTGTAGAATGAATGCATCTGCATTATTAAACCTCATTCCGGAAAAGGAACTTGAGTTTATATCGGCCGAGACCAAAACAGACCATCAAGTAAAAAAACTTACTGGGCCAACAATGTTTCGGCTGATACTGTTTTCAATGCTTAATAGCAATAAAACAAGTTTACGTATTATGGAAAGCTTTTATCATTCTGCCACCTTCAAGGCATTAGCGGGTAAGGAAAACAGCACTACAAAGTATAATTCCATTCGCGATAGAATTACTACAATCAATGCTGAGTACTTCGAGAAAATATTTTACGTTTTATTTGATAAATTTTCTGATAAACTAGAAAAGAAAAATACCTTGATTCGATTTGATAGCACAATGATAGCCGTCTCATCAAAATTGGTTGATTGGGGCATGAAAGTAGGACATAAAACCAATAAGAAACAATTGAAATACACAGTGGGCATGAAAGGGTCTTTTCCTTGTTCTGTGAGAATATTTAAAGATCAACGGTTTTTAAGTGAGGATAAAACAATTCCTGAAGCAATTTTCAGTTACAAAGATAATAAAGATGGAATAGTTGTATTTGACAGAGGTGTTAGCTCTCGGAAGGCTTACTCAAAACTCATAAATGATGATATACAATTTGTAACACGAGTTAATACAAACATTGTATACAAGGAAGTAGGAAAAAATAAAATCTCAAGGAAAGTTAACTCAGGTATTAAAGTAAAACAGGATATTTCGGTTATTTTAAAAGACCGTAAACAAAACTGGATGAATAACCCTCTCAGAATAATTAAAGCTACTATCATCGAAAGCAAAAAGGATATCTATTTTCTCACCAATATAGAAGATATGTCGGCTGATGAAATAGCTTTTATTTACAAGCAGAGATGGGATATTGAGGTGCTTTTCAAATTCCTGAAACAAGAATTAAATTTAAGCCATTTGGTATCTCGAACAGAGAACGGAATACGCGTAATGGTTTACATGACATTAATCTTAGCAATTCTCATTATTGCGTACAAGAAGTTGAATAAGCTATCGGGATTCAAAATTCCAAAGCTAAAATTCGCCAATGAACTGGAGGCAGAGATAATAAAGGAGATTATTATTCTTTGTGGAGGGCAACCATCGAAAATGAAGCATCTTTTTAATGATTCGTAGGTTTCGAACACTAATGATTGCAAATCCGCGACAACGGGTGTCAGTGGCTAAGATTTAAATGGTTTACGGATTACAAATCTGCGAAAACTTAATTACTTATCGTCTGGATCTAAACCAGTTCCGCAATTTCTAATATCATCTCTAATTTGTCCCTTTCTCAAGGCATCTAAATATTTCATTTTCCAGTATCTGCTAGTCAGATCATTTTTCTCTTGTTCGAACTTCTCATGATCTTTCAGTATGCCTTCATTTAATGCCCGTAGAAGTTCCTCTCCCCTATCTTTTTTTTGTGATTGCTTTTTTCCCGGTTTAATTTTTAAAATCATCTTTAAAACAATGTTTTTTAACTTACCCATGTTACATAATTAAAGTATTTAATAAACGGAGGTTTTTGAAAAAGGTTACATGCCACATAATTGTTGTAACTTTTTCTGAACTTTTCATTATTCCTATAAATCCTCCGCATGAAAAGTAGCATCCACTCTGATATTTCCAAAATAAAGAAGAGAATAGCAAATGCAATATTTGCATCACTCTTAGTCTTTTTATTGTTACCAAATAAAACCTTCGGACTGTACGTCTTCAAACCAATCTGAACTTTCATAGTTAAAAACAGTTGGACACTTTCCGATAATTAAAGGTAATTAATTTTTTCAGTAATCGTAAATTTATTTCCGACTTCGGACTTGGACTTTAAGGTCCGTCCGGTCAGAATAAATTTACTTCTGGTTACATTTCTTAAATAGTTTTGTTTTCTTTCAGTTAATGTTTTTTGTTTGATTTTTCTCCTCCTTTCTAATGTTCTTTCGGCTTTTCCGTAATACATATCAGCCGGAGTCACATTTTTTAATGATTCATGATAGCGTTCGTAATTGTAATAGTGAATAAACTTTCTTAAAGCTGCCTCAAGCTCCATTGGACTGTAATACACATCGAGCTTAACGACATTTTTCATGCTGCGGTGATAGCGTTCGATTTTTCCTTGCGTTTGTGGATGATTTACTCTGCCACGGATGTGTTTTATGTCGCGCGAGTCCAGAAAGTCTTTAAAATCTTTTGCAATGTAACAAGAGCCATTATCGCTGAGCAGTTTTGGTTTTTGCCCGGGTTTAAGATTTGCTTTTAACATGGCCTGATCAATGGTATCAGCGGCATCATCTACCTTCATGCCTTTGCAAAGCTGCCAATGAACAATAAATCGGGAATAATCATCAAGCACCGTGCTTAAAAAATACCAGCCCCATCCCGGGATTTTAAAGTAAGTAAAATCAGTTTGCCACATTTCATTTACGCGTACAGTTTTATCCTTAAACTCATCGCTTGCTGTGCTTAGAATAAATGCCGGTGTGGTAATCAATCCTTTTGCTTTTAAAATCCTGTATACGGAACTTTCGGACACATAGCGCTTGTAAATATCAGTGAAGAGGCAGGCCACTTCCCGTGGAGAACGCTCAGGGTATTCAAGTGCCAGCTCAACAATGCCCTGTTTTTCCCCATCCGGTATTTGATTCCAATACTGTTTTCTCTTAACCGGTTTGTCTGCAAGACCATCGTAGCCTTCTTTCAAATAATCATCATACCACCCATAAAAAGTACTTTTACCTATACCAAGCTCCTTCAGAGTTTGATTCACGCCTTGTTCTGATTTTTCAACCAGTTGTATCACTTCAAATTTTTCACTTTGGTTTAACCGCATATACCTGTTCATTTTTGGGTTTATTCCAGCCCGGTTAAACTTTTTTTAAGCAAGTCGTTGTGCAGATACAAATCCGCCAGTGCTTTCTTTAAATTCTCGTTTTCCTTTCTTAAATCCTGAACATCGGTTGCATTAGCTTCCCTGTCAGTATCTCCGCTTAATCTTTTCTTGCCTGCTTCAAGAAAATCTTTACTCCATTTGTAATACACGCTATCGTTGATTCCGTACTTTCTGCTTATGTTAGCTATGGTATCTTCTCCGCGCATCCCCTCAAGTACAATTCTTATCTTTTCTTCTGCGCTATATCTTTTAAGGGTTCTTCGCTTAATATCCTTTATAAAGCTTCCTGGTTTTCTGCCTCTCTTTTTAGGCCCGTTATTTTCATTGTTTGTTTCCATTTTCTTTAGTATTTTTATTAAAGTTAAACTTAAGAAAATGTCCAATATGATTCAAGCTAAACTGGTACACTTTGGTCTGATGTCAAACAGGCTTTGATAATCCAGCTTGGTGTATATGAAATACCACCTGTAGTTGTCCAACCTGTTGCACTAACGGTTGCGCAAGAAGGGCCCGGAGGTGTAATACTTACTTGAGGACAAGCTAAAATATTATTCATACAATCTAATAATTCTACACGGATATAAGGTTGATCGCAGCATGCGTGACCTGATCCGTTTAAAGCTGCTTTATAGGCAAATTGAAATAATGCATTTGAAGAAGTTACAGGGAAAGTTTGCTGAATACGTACAACTTC
>JADLAJ010000263.1 GCA_020848255.1 Chitinophagales bacterium | reverse complement strand
TGCTGATATTAATGAACCTGAACGGCCAACAAATAAAATCTATCCCGTCAAACAACAACAATATATTTACCATTTACCGGGACGATTTAGCAAACGGAATGTATTTATTTAAAGTCTTAGAGAATGAGGAAATTGTGACTACCGGAAAACTAATTGCACAATAAAAGTTTATAAAACCGAGTATTAAATGATTTTTTAAGCAGGAAGTGTTCAAATTGCACTTCCTGTTTTTTTATTTAATCAAATCACGAATCACCACACTCGCACACACACCTCCGAATGCAGCCGGCAGATAGGAAATAGTACCATACGCTGATTTCTTATAATTCTTACCGTCTGTCAGAATCAGCGAATTTCTGTCCGGCAATTCCGTAGAAAATACCACCGGAATTCCTGTGTAAATTTTTTCTTTTTTTAATCGCTTGCGCACCATTTTCACAAACACACAATTATACGTATTTGCCAAATCATTAACAGTTAATTTTGTTGGATCCATTTTTCCACCTGCACCACCACTCATGACAATTTTCTTTTTTAAATCATACGCAGCTTTCAATAAATTTATTTTAGGTGTGATGCTATCTATGGCATCAATGATATAATCATAATCATACAAACTAACAATCTCATATGCTTTTTCCGGTGAAAGAAATTCTTTCACTACATTCAATTCTATTTCAGGATTAATATCTTTTATACGTGCAGCCATCCAATCCGCCTTGCTCACACCGTGTGTGGACGACATGGCCGGCAATTGCCTGTTTCTGTTTGTTGGGTCAACTACATCGCCGTCTACTATCGTCATCTTGCCCACTCCTGCGCGCGCAATAAACTCAGCGGCAAACGAACCGATACCACCAAGTCCGACAACAAGCACATGACTTTTGTTCAGTTTTGTTAGTTTTTCATCACCTATTAATGCGGTTGTTCTCGAAATCCAATGCTTGTCCTGCATTTTAATCTTTAATTTTACCCGCAAAGGTAACAAAGTTTTTCTTTGTGTCTTTGTGTGAATATCAGGACAACTATTTAAATTGCACACCATTACATGTTGCAACATTTCAAATCCCCAAAAATCATCTGCGGTGTCGACGAGGCCGGGCGTGGTTGTATTGCCGGTCCCGTCGTGGCTGCTGCGGTTATTTTGCCTAGAAATTTTAGACACGATTTTTTAAATGATTCCAAACAATTGACAGAAAAGCAACGCAACGAATTGCGTCCGATTATAGAAAAATATGCGCTTGCATTTGGCATAGGTATTATCGATAATCATACCATTGACGAAGTAAATATTTTACAAGCCACTTATCTCGCGATGCATAAGGCGATAGAACAACTAAAGAATAAACCGGAATTGTTAATCATCGACGGCAATCGTTTCAAACCATATAAAACAATAGAACATCAAACCATCATCAAGGGTGACGGGAAATATATTGAAATTGCAGCAGCTTCCGTCTTAGCCAAAACATATCGTGATGAAATCATGGAAAAGCTGCATGAAGAATTTCCGGATTATAACTGGAAAAAAAACAAAGGTTATCCAACCATTGAACACCGAAAAGCGGTGAAAGAATCCGGAAGCTGCATTTATCACAGGCAAACATTTCAATTACTGAAACCAGAACAACTGAGTTTATTTTAATAAAAAAGTCCGCTCATTAAAGAGCGGACTTTTTTATGTTACACAAACTTCTGATTAATGTGAATCATACAATATATTGGAAGCATTCAGATATGCTGTTCCCACCTGATTATAGAAACCATCCCAGTCGCCGTTTGCCGGTGAACTGGCATTACCATCGCCATTACTATCACCACCATGTGCGTCATCTTTGTAAGAAGTGAAGAAGACTCCGCTTCCTGTATTGATGATATTATTTGTTCCTTTATCGATAATGGCACCGGATGACAATCCGAATTTAAATATTACATTATTACCGATATTCACTGTACGCACACCACCGGAACCGCCGGAATAAAAACTTCCTGTAAACACATAAGGCACTTCGCTTACATTGTAGGTAACGGTACCGCCAAGATTTCCATTATCCGTAAGGAAGATAGCATTTCTTGCATTCTTCTCATTTACATTATCGGGATTATGGAAAATATTATTGGTATTGAAAGTATAATAGGAATTGAAGAAGATAGGTCTGTCATTATCATAAAACGCATTATTGGTAAATCTTGAAACCGTATTATCCTGCATGTATGTGCCCCCGTGGAATGCATACGCACTGGAGGTTGAACTGCTGAGTGTATGTGCAATGACACAATTATCAAAATTGAAAGAAGCTCCTGAAACACTGATTAAAACCGCATTATAATAACCACCGTCATTCTTTCCTGCATATAAAATATCACAGTAAGTGAAGGTGTTATTTGTACCGCCGTTTAAATAAATGCTTGTCCAATCCCCTTTCTGAGGTGTAGTGGCAGCACCGTCACCGTTGGTATCACCGCAATGTGTATCATCTGCAATGGACGTGAAAATAATTCTGTTAGAAGCCGTTCCATTCGCGAGAATTTTACCGGAACCATTCACTGCCAATCTGCCGCCGTCCAGTTTGACCACAACGCCGGATTCTATAGTAAGTGTGGATGTTATAGCGATAAAACTGGAGACCACGTAAACATTTCCTGCAGTCCATGTAGTAGCCGTAGTAATATTAGAGGAAACATTCACAACATTACAGTCAGCACTTGTGGTGGTGGTAAACGCAATATCCGCGCCATACGCTACTCCATTTGCATTTTTAGCAAAAGCTCTCACATGGTAAGTGGCGTTGGGTTCAAATCCGTTAAAATTATCAGAGAAGGCGCCTAAGCCGGTACCGATATCAAAAGAAACATCATTTGGATCATCTATGGTTGGATTGGCCACGTCACTCAGACATATTCCTCTTTGTGTTACAGTGCTGCCACCATCATTGGTAACATTACCACCCAGCGTAGCCTCGGTCTCTGTTACATTCGTAGGTGTAGCAGTGGTCACTGTAAGTTCCGGACTATCCGTCTTTGTGCATGCTGTTATCATACTGCCGATAAGCAGCAACGCAAAACTGATTCTTTTCATTGTTGTTTTCATTGTATTATTTTTTTGGTGAAGATTTTTGATAATACAAACTTAGACATGAATATAAGTTGATTTTATCCTTAAAAAGCAGGATATTCTGTATGCAATAAAAATATCCTCTAAATTAAGTATATGCTTACCTTTAGCAATCCCTTATTTTGCAATACTATATACATGAAACGATTTGTCATTTTTCTGGTTTTATTTTCAAGCATCTCTTCCGGATTTGGAAGCAACCTTGACAGTTTATTATTAAAGTTGAAAACAGCAAAAGAAGACACCAACAAGGTAAAGCTCTTACTGAATATTGAAGATGAATACATCAACATCAATCCGGATTCAGCCTTTTATTATACTGAAATCTGCAATACCCTGATTGATAAACTTAAAGACACTGCACATATTTATGATTGCAATATTGGCTACATGGAATATTATTATGCAAAATATAATTTTGAGAAAAGTATTGAATATGCATTTAAAAACTTACAGATTGCACGAAAAATAAAAAATCAAAAAAGAATTGCCAGATCATTATCCAATATCTCCACCACCTATAACAGATTCGGCAGATATTATCCGGCAGTAGAATATGCTATTAAGACATTGAAATATTCACAACAAATAGGGGACACCTTAAATATTTCTACCCGTTATGCAAATATTGCCTGGATATATCTTGGATTACGGCAGTATGACAAATCAACAGAATATGCAGAAAAAGGAATTATTGCCGGAAAAAAATACAATGATGTTAAAGGCTTATTAAAATGTTTAAACAATGCGGGCGTTGCATATGACAAATTAAATAAAACAGACAAGTCACTGCCTTTGTATAAGATGGAACTGGCAATTGGAGTTCAGCATAACACACCTTACAACTCAATGATTGCTTTGGTAAACTTGTGCATACAATATTACAAACGCGGAAATCAGAAAGAACTCACTAAGCATGTATTATCTTTAAATGACATGCTGGCTAAAAATAAATCTCTGGGTGATATTAATCTGGTTGGCCATATTTATGGTGTCAATGCAATGAAAGACATGAGCCTGCATCAATATTCATCAGCAGAAAAAAACCTGAAAGCCGGATTAGAACTGGTAAAAGATGACAGCAATGCTGACGCCCATTTATTTCTTTACGAAATCTATTATAAGCTTAAGTATTGCATGAATGATATTCCGGGTGGAGAATATTATTCTTACAAAGTTGATTCTCTGAATCAAAAGGCATTCTCCGACGAACTCGCCATGTATTCAATGGATCTGGAAGCTAAATACGAAACACAGAAAAAAGAAAATGAAATATTGCAGCAACAGCAACAGCTTAAGAAAAGAAAAAACTGGAATATTATTTTGATTAGTTCTATTCTTATCCTTGCAGCACTTTCGTTTTTATTGTACAGATACCTGAAGCAGCGGAATTCACTTCTGGAAAAAGAAAAAATAATTCAGGAGCAACAAATCAAGCGATTGGAAAAAGAGAAACAGTTAGAAGCAACGGAAGCCATTTTAAACGGACAGGAAGAAGAACGCAGCCGTATTGCAAAAGATTTACATGACGGCTTGGGCGGCTTATTATCCGGTGTAAAATACTCACTCAGCAACATGAAAGAAAATGTAATACTAAGTTCTGAAAATGCATTGTCATTTGAACGAACCATTGACATGCTGGACTCCGGCATTAAGGAACTAAGAAGGGTATCGCACAACATGATGCCGGAAAACCTGGTGAAATTTGGGCTGGATACCGCACTGAAAGATTACTGCAGTGCCATTACAAAAACAAAGGCTCTGCAAGTCAGTTATTCTTCTTTCGGTATGGAAGAGTTTCAGGCGAACACCAATATCAGCGTCACCGTTTATCGTGTCATTCAGGAACTCATCAACAACACCATGAAACACGCCGGTGCGACAGCGTCTATCGTTCAGTTATCCAAAGACGAACACAAACTGCATATTACCGTTGAAGATAACGGAAAAGGATTTGATGTAAAAAATATATCCGCCTTTAAAGGTGCCGGCTGGACAAATATTCAAAACAGAGTTACTTACCTGAAAGGAAAAATTGATGTAGATTCAAGCGAACAAAACGGAACCTCTGTTATCATAGAAATACCATTGTCATGAAAGAAGTGAAATTATTTATCGTAGACGATCATTATATGATTATTGAGGGCATCACTTCTCTGATGCAGCACGAACCGGACATACACATTATCGGTCACGCACAAAATGCACAAAGCTGTATGGCCTTTCTGCAACGCATGCAGCCGGATATCATTTTCTTAGACATAAACCTACCCGATAAAAGCGGAATTGATGTGTGCAAAGACATAAAGAAATCATACCCCGCCATAAAAATCATTGCATTAAGCACGTTTAACCAAAACAGCTACATACAAAATATGCTGGAAAATGGTGCTAACGGTTATCTCCTGAAAAATGCCACTAAAGAGGAAATGCTGGATGCTATCGCAACTGTGTTAAAACACAAACAATATTTAGCCAAAGAAGTGGCGGAAAGTATAAAAGAGAATGACGACAAAAAACCGGTGCTTACCCGCAGAGAAAAAGAAATCCTGAAATTAATTGCAGAAGGATTGACCAGCAATGATATCGGAAAATTATTATTTATCAGTCCGACAACCGTAGATACACATCGAAAACATATCTTAGAAAAATTTAAGGTAAACAACACAGCTATTCTGATAAAAACAGCTACACAACTGGGAATCATTTAACTCCAACGCTCGTCTGTAACGCATCGGTTCGGATATTTTCCCAAATGCGTTTTGTCTTTATAGAACTCCATAATCTCACGCATATCCTTATCCATATCGCCTGTTGGGTAAAATATTTTATCTACGATACCTTCTTTCACATCAAAATCCAGATATCCTAAAGCAATGGGAACATTCGCCTTTACCGCAATATGATAGAATCCGGTTTTCCATTGTTTGCGTTTGCCACGTGAGCCTTCCGGTGTAATCACCATGCAAATCTTTTTTTCTTTTTTAATCGAATTAACCATGGCATCTACTAAACTAATGCGTTGTTTACTGCCGTCTTTCGGAGTTCTGTCGATGGGAATGCAACCTAAATAACGAAGCAGCCAGTTGAGGGGCCAAAAGAAGGCCTCTTTTTTCACCGCTATCTTTGCAGGAATTTTACCGAGTACAAAAATGGCTTTCCCGATGGCCATATCCCATGCAGAAGTATGTGGTGCAACAATCAGTACGCATTTATCTATTGGTTTCAGTTGGTCGACATTATACGTCCAACCTTTTACCAGCATTATTAATCTCGAGATAATTTTCAGCATAGTCTGTTTTTTCGGTGCAAAGGTAAAAGATAAATTATTCCTTTTTTTCCTTACTACTTACTACTTATATCTTACTAGTATCAGATATATCTCTGATCCAGACTGAATTTCTCCGGATGACAAGGGGTGATGCCTTTATAAAATTCCATCATGGTGCGCATATCCGTTTCTAAATCCGTTGGATAAATGATTTTTCCGATGCCCGCTACTTTATTTTTGTAATCCAGATAGCCCAGTAAAATTGGCACGTTCGCCATTTTTGCAGTATACCAGAATCCGGTTTTCCATTGTGTACGTAAGCTGCGTGTGCCTTCCGGTGTCACCATCACATGCAACTCAGGATTTTCCTTAAATAAGTTTGCCATAGCTTCTGTCATGCTGGGACGTTCTTCACCGGGATTTTTAGGTCTGCGGTCAATAGCTATGGCACCCAAATTCAGCATAATTCGTTTAAAAGGAAATCTCACCCATTCTTGTTTTACCGTGAATCGCAGCGGCAAACCCATTAAATCGAATGCTGCTTTTGCAATAGGTAAATCCATATTAGCGGTATGCGGTGCGGCAATAGTAATGGACTGCTTAATGCCAACGATTGCTTCTGTCTTTAGTTTCCAGCCCAGTGCCTTAAAAATCAGTTTAAATATCCAACGTATCATAATACTACAAAGATGCAATTTTTTTTTAATTTATAAAATTGACCGCTGACGTCAAAATAAATGCCCGATTTCTTGCAGCATCAGAATTAAATCCCTAAATTAGTTGTCATAGCAACTATTATTATTGCAACTATGTCAGATTTTATAAAAGCATTTGAATCAAAAGCACCCGAAATCGTATTCGAGTGGAACGATGCCCCGACGGGCGCACAAGGTTTTTTAGTGATTAATTCCCTTCGTGGCGGAGCTGCCGGCGGAGGTACGCGTATGCGTGTGGGACTAACCAGACACGAAGTCGTTTCGCTGGCAAAAACCATGGAAATTAAATTCTCCGTTTCCGGTCCGGCCATCGGCGGTGCAAAATCAGGCATCAACTTCGACCCGAAAGATCCGCGCAAACGGGAAGTGCTGGAAAGATGGTATAAAGCGGTGGCACCGATTCTGAAAAACTACTACGGCACCGGCGGCGATATGAATATTGATGAAATTCACGAAGTAATACCGATTACGGAAGAATACGGCATCTGGCACCCGCAGGAAGGTATTGTAAACGGACATTATCGTCCGACAGAAAAAGATAAAATCAATAAGATAGGACAACTCCGTGTAGGGGTTTCCAAAGTGCTGGAAGACAGCGAATACACGCCTTCTAAAAAAGAAGGATATGTAGTGGCAGATATGATTACCGGTTATGGGGTGGCAGAATCTGTGAAACATTATTACCAGGTTTGGAAACAGGAGTCACTGCAAGATAAAAAGGCCACCATACAAGGTTTCGGAAATGTGGGTGCAGCAACGGCATTCTTTCTAGCACAACAAGGCGTAAAGATTACCGGAATTATGGACATCACAGGTGCTTTGATTAAGGAGGAAGGATTTGGTTTTGAAGAAATCAAGCAACTGTTTTTACAACGCAAAGACAATAAGCTCACACATCCTGATTTGATTCCGTTTGATAAAGCAAAAGAAATCTTTTTTCATACAAAGGCGGATATTTTCATTCCGGCGGCTGGCTCCCGTTTAATTGGTGAACAGGAACTGGATAATATGATTAAGGCAGGTGTGCAGGTGATTTCTTCGGGTGCCAATGTGCCGTTTAATGATCAGGAAATTTTTTATGGTACTATTTTAAATAAAGCAGACGCTAGTATTTCGGTCATTCCGGATTTTATTGCGAATTGCGGCATGGCACGTGTATTCGCCTATCTGATGGGCAAGAACATTAAAATTACGGATGATGCCATTTTTCAGGATGTTTCCGCCATTATTCACGATGCATTAGTTAAAGTATATCAAAAAGACAAGCAAGCTGTTTACATAACCAGAAATGCGTTGCAACTTGCAATAGAAGAATTAAGTTAATTTGAAAATTTGAAGATGATTCAATTTGAAAATTAAGTAAACCTAAAAATTGAAAAATACATTGAAAAATAAACTGATGATGACTAAATATAAGACGACTCCATTTTCAAATTTTCAAATTCACTAATTTTCAAATTAGACCTATGCCTATCTATCACAAACTCGGAAAATTCCCTCAAAAACGACACACCGTTTTTCAGTCGGAAAGTGGCAACTACTACTACGAACAGTTGTTCGGAACAGAAGGATTTAATTCGCATTCATCTCTGCTGTACCATGTACACCGGCCAACACAAGTGAAAGAGATTCTGAGTTCCAAAGATGTGGCACCAAAGATTGCAGTGGATAAGAATATCAAGTCCTTATTGCTGGAAGGTTTTAAAGTGACACCGGAAGATGATTTCTTAGACAGCCGCAAAGCCTTGCTGGTAAACAAAGACTGCTGCATCGGACTGGCGGCACCGCGCAAATCACTCAACTCCTATTTTTATAAAAACGCCGATGCAGACGAGATGATTTTCATCCATAAAGGCAGCGGAACCCTGCGTACTTTCATGGGTAACATTCCGTTTGAATACGGCGATTACCTCGTGATTCCACGCGGCATGATTTATCAGATAGATTTCAACTCTGAAAATAACCGCCTGTTGTACATGGAGTCTTTTGCGCCGATTTACACACCACGTCGTTATAAAAGTTCTTCAGGACAATTATTGGAACATTCGCCGTTTTGCGAGCGTGATTTTAAGTTGCCGCAGGATTTGGAGACGCACGACTCAACAGGCGATTTCATCATCAAGATAAAAAAGGAAAATGTGCTGCATGAATTCGTGTATGCCACCCATCCGTTTGATGTGGTAGGCTGGGATGGCTACAACTTCCCGTATGGATTCAGCATTCATAATTTTGAACCGATTACAGGCCGCGTACATCAGCCGCCTCCGGTACATCAGACTTTTGAGACGAGCGCACTGGTGGTTTGTTCCTTTGTACCGCGTTTATACGACTATCATCCGCAGTCCATTCCGGCACCGTACAATCACAGCAATATCGACAGCGACGAAGTGTTGTACTATGTGGATGGTGATTTCATGAGCAGAAATAATATCGAACAAGGTCACATCACGCTGCATCCGAAAGGTATACCGCACGGACCGGCACCCGGCGCGATGGAACGCAGCATCGGACAAAAAGAAACGCAGGAGCTAGCCGTCATGATTGATACCTTCCGGCCATTGATGGTGACGGAAGAAGCGATGAAAATTGACGATGGTAAATATTATAAAAGCTGGGTGGAATAATGAGATAATTTGATAATTAGCGAATGAGATGATGAATAAACTTCTTAAAATATTTGGATTTAAGAAATTTGGCGAGAAACAATATTATTTCCCATACTTTTTTTATCAAACAGATTTTGAAAAATCGTTGAAAAAAATAGGGAGCTATAAGGTAGAAATAGAATATGATTCTAAAACTAAAATGGCAAGATCTTTAATAATAAGCAAAGACGATAAAGAAACAAGAATAGAATTTTGGGAAAGATTTTTTATTTCAGATAATGGCAAATTGATAAAGTGGAAATCTGATGAACAAGAGAAAGTATTATTTACAATAATTAATTTAAAAACACTTCACAAATTACTAGAATTTTCATTAGACATTAGCCTACTAAATTTTGGAGAGAATAAGTATCAATTTCTTGATGAGTTAAAAGATATAAATGAATTTGTAGTTTTTTGTAGAAGAGAGGATTTATTTTACAATATTGAATACTTTGAAAAATATGTTATAGTAACTCTAAATCCAAGAACAGATAAAATATTAATTCAGAAATTTGATTGGTTCAACATTAAAGGTGGAGATTATGGATATGTTTGGCCTGCAACAGCACAAAAAGAACTTTCAAGCGGAGACTTACATTGCAAGGGAATGAGAATGAATGATTTTATAATAAAAACAGATGGAAAAATAGTTTTAATAAAGTAACTAATCGTCAAATTAAAAAATATGTCAACAGAAATTAAAAACGTAGAATACGGACTGGAAAAAATCTTCGATGGTGCGCAGGATTTTTTACCTTTATTGGGAACCGATTATGTAGAGTTTTATGTAGGCAATGCCAAGCAGGCTGCACACTATTACAAAACAGCATTCGGCTTCCAATCATTAGCCTATGCCGGACTGGAAACCGGCGTTCGCGATAAAGCATCGTATGTTTTAGCACAAGATAAAATACGATTGGTGCTCACTACACCCTTAACATCG
>JADLAJ010000262.1 GCA_020848255.1 Chitinophagales bacterium | reverse complement strand
TTGCAGAGAGAGAGGGATTCGAACCCCCGGACCTGTAACAGTCAACGGTTTTCAAGACCGCCGCATTCGACCGCTCTGCCATCTCTCTGTTTCCAATTATTTCTAATTGGGACTGCAAATATACTACAGATTTTTTGGTTTTAAAAATTAAGATAGTATAAATTTTAGTCAGATACTGATACAATACTGATAATTATATCGGGACAGTATCAGGATGCATAAAAAAAACCACGCAAAATGCGTGGTTTTCTTATTTTAGAAATTCAGCTTACTTAATACCGAAAGCTTTTTTTACTTTATCAACGTAATCCAGTTTTTCCCAGGTAAATAATTCTACCTGCACTTTCTTTTCGTTTTCTTTTCCTTTGTTGAAAATCTTAGTTACCACTTCGTTCTTTCTGCCCATATGACCGTAAGCAGCTGTTTCGCTGTAAATCGGGTTACGCAGTTTGAAGCGTTGTTCGATTGCATAAGGACGCATATCAAATATTTTTTCTGCAATTTTTGCGATTTCACCGTCTGTCAGGTTTACTTTAGAAGTACCGTTGGTATCGATAAATAAACCACATGGTTTAGCAACACCAATCGCGTAAGAAACCTGCACTAATACTTCGTCTGCAACGCCTGCAGCTACTAAGTTTTTAGCAATGTGACGAGTTGCATAAGCCGCACTTCTGTCTACTTTACTTGGATCTTTTCCGGAGAACGCACCACCACCGTGTGCACCTTTACCGCCATAGGTATCTACAATAATTTTTCTTCCAGTTAAACCTGTATCTCCATGTGGACCACCGATTACAAATTTTCCGGTTGGATTGATGTGATACGTGATTTTATCATTGAATAACTTTTGAATGGAAGGTTTTAATTGTTTTTTTACTCTTGGAATAATTACTTCGATAATATCTTTTTTGATTTTATCCAGCATCACTTTGTCTTTTGCAAAATCATCGTGTTGTGTGGAAACAACAATAGTATCAATACGGATTGGTTCGTTGTTGTCGTTGTATTCAATTGTTACCTGACTCTTCGCATCCGGACGTAAGTATTTCAACTCCTTGCCTGCTCTGCGTGTTTTGGATAATTCCTGTAAAATTTTATGCGCTAAATCTAAAGCTAAAGGCATATAGTTGTCTGTTTCTTTCGTTGCATAACCAAACATCATACCCTGGTCACCTGCGCCTTGTGCATTTGCTTTTGTTTCAAAATCTTCTTTCTTTGCTTTTCTGTCTACACCCTGGTTAATATCTGAAGATTGTTCGTGAATAGCAGAGAAAATACCGCATGAATTGGCTTCAAACATGTATTCTGACTTGGTGTAACCAATTTTACGGATTACATCACGTGCAATGTCCTGTACATCTAAATACGCTTTTGATTTTACCTCTCCTGCTAATACCACCTGACCGGTAGTTACTAATGTTTCGCAGGCTACTTTTGACTGCGGATCATACGCTAAAAAATTATCGATTAATGCATCGGAGATTTGGTCTGCGACTTTATCCGGATGTCCTTCTGATACTGATTCTGATGTGAATAAATAAGGCATTTTAAACTTTTTTGTATTTTATAATGAACGATTAAATTTAAAGAAGGTCAAAAATAACTAAAGTTACAATGAAAACAAAATTTGTATTGGATAATAATCCATAAAATCAGTAGACTATTTTATTTCACATTTAACAATTGATTGCTCCTCAACCCATCCTTCCAGAACATCACCTATTTGCACAGGTCCTACACCCTGAGGTGTGCCGGTATAAATCAAATCTCCCTGTTGCAGAGTGAAAAATCTGGATATATATGAGATAATTTCATCAAAAGAGAAAATAAGCATGGAAGTATCTCCCTGCTGTACCACCTCATTATTCTTTTTGATGGTAAATGAAATTACTTTCTCTTTTTCCAGAGGAATAAAATCGCCGATAAATGCTGAACCGTCAAACCCTTTGGCTATTTCCCAGGGCCAGCCTTTTTTCTTCTGCTCCGCCTGAATATCCCGTGCTGTAAAATCGAAACCAAGTGTAAATGCATCGTAATATTTATGTGCAAACTTCTGATCTATCTTTTTACCGTTTTTACAAACCCGCAGCACAATTTCACCTTCATAATGCACGTCACTTGAAAATTCAGGATACTAAAAAGGCTGCCCGTTTTTCAATAAAGCAGTAGGCGGTTTCATAAAAATAACGGGGCTTTCCGGAAATGCAAAATGTTTCATTTCCACGATGTGTTCTTTGTAATTTAATCCGACACAAAATATTTTCATTATCTTTTCTGAGGTTATTTATTATTAAACAAATTCATAGTGTTGGCTAATCCTGTAACGCAAAAAGCTTTTACGATTTCCACACCAACCACTATTCTTTCCTGCAGTTCAATTTCCTGATTGGGATTCCATTTCCCCAATACAAACTCTACTTGTTTCCCTTTTGGAAAATCATTACCAATACCAAATTTCAATCTCGGATATTCTTGCGTCATCAGTTCCTCCTGAATAGATTTTAATCCGTTGTGCCCTGCGTCGCTGCCTTTGCCGCGCACCCGCAGCTGACCGAAAGGCAAAGCCAGGTCATCAACAATAACAAAGATATTTTCCACCGGAATCTTCAATTCAGTCATCCAGTATTTTATAGCCTTCCCGCTTAGATTCATGTAAGTGGTCGGCTTGATGATATGTAGTTGTTTTCCTTTAAACGATGCTTTTGCATACACCGCCAGTCTTCCCAAATCAAACGTGCCATTCAGTTCTTTGCACAAAGCATCAGCTACGTCAAAGCCTATATTATGACGCGTATGCTCATACTCCTTTCCAATGTTACCAAGTCCGACGATTAGATATTTTGACATTTAAATCTTATTGTACAATAATATTTTGAGTGATGACACCGTCTTTTCCAATCAATGAAATAAAGTACATTCCTTTCTCAATCGCATCGAGCTGAAATTGTTTTACATTAACCCCTCTTTGTAACGACATCTCTTCTTTTCTGATTTCCTGTCCGGCTACATTGTACATCATTATCTGATATATTTCATTTTTTGAAGCGGTTATCTTCAACTCAAACTGTCCGTTATTTGGATTTGGGACAACGGAAAATAACACATCCAGTTTATTGTTTTTAATTCCGGTAGATACGGTATTAAAAGATGCTGACAACGGAGATTCACAATCATTATTAGTAATTTTCAATGTGTACGTTCCCTGACTGGCAAACTTATAATAAGGAACGGTAGTTGTTGCTACCAGCACCGCAGCTTTATACCAAGAATAGTTAGCACCTGCAATAATTACGTTACTGTATAAGGTATCATTGCTTTGTGTAATAGCAGGAGTAGATGGTATCGGATTTACAGTTAATGCTAAATTCACCGTACTGTCACAGCCTGCTGAGGTTTGTAAATGTGTAGCGAAATTTCCATTTGCTGTAAACACATCTGAGCCAACCGTTACACTTTGACCTTCACAAATTATTCTAATAATATCCGTTACCTTTTTAGGATTTACTGTCAGTGCTAAATTCACCGTACTGTCACAGCCTGAAGAAGTTTGTAAATGTGTGGTATAGTCTCCATTAGCCGTAAATACATCCGTACCTACCGTTACACTTTCACCTTCACAAATTACTCTCACAATATCCGTTACCTTTTTAGGATTTACTGTCAGTGCTAAATTCACCGTACTGTCACAGCCTGAAGAAGTTTGTAAATGTGTGGTGTAATCTCCATTTGCGGTAAATACATCCGTGCCCACCATTACACTTTCACCTTCACATATTACTCTGATGATGTCTGTTACTTTTTTAGGATTTACTGTCAATGCTAAATTCACCGTACTGTCACAGCCCGCTGAGGTTTGTAAATGTGTGGTATAGTCTCCATTAGCAGTAAACACCTCAGTACCTACCGTTACGCTTTCACCTTCACAAATTACTCTCACAATATCCGTTACCTTTTTAGGGTTTACTGTCAATGCTAAATTCACCGTACTATCGCAGCCTGCTGTGGTTTGTAAATGTGTGGTGTAATCTCCATTTGCAGTGAATACATCTGAACCCACCGTTACACTTTCACCTTCACATATTATTCTGCTGATGTCTGTTACTTTTTTAGGATTTACTGTCAATGTTAAATTCACTGTGCTGTCGCAGCCTTTAGAAGTTTGCAAGTGTGTGGTGTAATCTCCATTTGCCGTAAATACATCCGTACCCACC
>JADLAJ010000261.1 GCA_020848255.1 Chitinophagales bacterium | reverse complement strand
ACTATTATTCCGTACACCAATGAACTATTACTATGCATGGCATTGCTAATGTTTTCCGGAATATTATTATTGCTGTTTTCTCAGTTAAAAAAATAAAATAGAAAAGGCTTGCAAACTGCAAGCCTTTTCTATTCTTAATAACTGACAATTATACAGTAGTGTCTTCTGTTTCCGCACCCGGTGCATTGCTTTTTACACTTGAAATTCCATTTTCTCTTCCTGCTTCACTTTCGTAAAGTTCGCTGGTACCGATTACCTGACCGTTGCCTGCTTTCAAATTGAAATATGGCTTTCCGTTAGCTGATTCTTTTCTGTCGTATCTGCCATCATCTGCTGCATTTGCTTTCACCGAGTTGATGCCGTTTAATGCTGCCGGTTTGGTAGTGTACGCTTCGCTTTTTAAAATGGTTTGGCCGTTGCCCGCTACTAAATTGAAGTAGAACTGACCGTGTTTCTGTGTTTTAATTACAAATTTTCCCATAACGTTATTTTATATTTTAGTTAATGTTGCTGTACAGGCATCTGAAATTACAATACTGCCTGTAGCGTATATTCTATAATTTATAGTTATAATATCTCCATTTGTGTTGATATTACTTGATAAGATTTCAATTTCAAAAGATGGTGATATTGTTTGCCTGGTTGCAGAAAAAATATTTTTATCGCCGCTGTTTATAGTACAGACTGTAAGGGAAGCTGGTACTTCCCACAATCCTTTTACACTAAATTTTAAAGGGTCAGCTGGGTCAAGTATTATTGTTACTGAGTATGAAGCAGCACCACTAGGACTGCAATTTTCAGTAAGTGTCCATGCTCCGTCATATTTTATATTTGCATTTTCCTCATTCTTTTTACAGGAGGTAATTGAAATAAAAAGAATAAACAGGATGCTTAGGATTGAAAATTTTGTTTTCATAATTTTTGGTGTATAATGGTGAATTGCAAATATACTATAATTTATCCATATTCACCTGCGTTTACATCTTTTACATTGCCAAATCCAATCACATCATCTACCACGTCATCATCACTTAATTCAGAAGCTCTTTTTATGGTTTTAGGACCGTATTTATCCTTGATGCCGTAAACTGTTTTTCGCAGCTTGTTTGTTTTTATATGGGAGTTATCAAAGATGTTTAGTTGCAGGATGTCCTCGTCTATAAAATCTCCAATCACTACGCCGATACTGGTGGTGTTGTGATTAATAACTGCTTCCTGTAAATTGTTTTTCAGCTCAAATACTTTTTGCCGTTCCAGCAATATATGATAGAGTTCCATGCCATCCTGAATCGGCTGTTCTGTACGGAAACCATCATCATAGGATGCTTTATCTTCATATCGAACAAAGAATTGTACATGTTTGCAAAAAAGCTGTTTTTTCATCATGCGCTTTTCCAGTGTCAGACACAGCATCATCATAATGTCCTGCAGGTTTTGTACATCTTTTCGTTGTTCTTTAGATACCATGCGCATTGCCGACATGTTTTTATACTCTTCCTTTGTTTGCATATCCACTTCCTGAAAATGCAGTCGGTGATACCAGTGCAGTCCGACAATACTTTTGCAGGCAGCTTTTAATTTTTCCGGTGTGGAATGACGTAAATCATAAGGTGTATAAATGCCTGCTTTGTTCAGTCTGGCTGACATGCCCTTGCCGATACCGGGTAAGTCTGTCAGTTCTAATTTTTTTAATACACTATCGATGTTGTCATGGTCTATAACCGTCAGTCCATCCGGTTTTTGTATATCAGAGGCAAGCTTAGCAAGAAATGCATTCGGCGCAATACCGATAGAGCATTTCAGGTAATCGCCCACTTCTTCCAGAATGTCTTTTTTAATTTGTTTGGCCACCGCCACCACATCCGGATAGATGTTTTTGTAGCTGGTTAAATCCACGACGGCTTCATCAATACTACGCGGAATAACGTCATCAGAATAACGTTTTAAAATCTTCATGATGCGCGCGTGATAAGTGCGGTATTTGTCCGGATTGGTTTCCAGCGGCACTAAGTCAGGGCATAGTTTCATGGCATCATTTAAACGTACCCCTAAACGAATACCCATTTTTTTTGCTTCTATGGATGGCGCGATTACACAGCCATATTTACCCGTATACACACAAACAGCCACCGGCCTGCCACGCAGCCAGTAATTGGTCTGCTGTTCGCAACTCGCAAAAAAGCTGTTCATGTCTATAAATAAGACACGCGCTTCCGGTTTGATATGCAGGGAGTTTGTATTCACGACAGAAAGTTAATAGATTTTTATCTCATAAAATCTTAAATCTTACGCCTAAAATCATAAATTCGTAGTATGAATTTACCACCTGTAGTAGTAATTGGCTCCGACCATGCCGGCTTTGAATACAAAGAAGCTATCAAGCAATATCTGGCAAAAAATAATATAGAAACTATTGATGTGGGAACACACAGCACCGAAAGCTGCGACTATCCGGATTATGCACATGCGGCAGCACGTGAAATTGAAAACGGAAATTCGGAATACGGTATTTTGATCTGCGGTTCTGCAAATGGAGTGGCCATTACAGCCAACAAGCATCAGAAAATCCGTGCGGCATTGTGCTGGCAAAATGAAATTGCGAGTCTGGCGCGCCAGCATAACGATGCGAATATTATCTGTTTACCGGCACGTTTTGTTACGATTGACGAAGCAGAAGAAATGGTGCATACTTTCCTAAGCACTGATTTTGAAGGTGGACGACATCAAAAAAGGGTGGAGAAGATATAGCTTGTCTTAAATTGGGATTTACAGGATTAACGGATTTCAGGATGAAGAATCCCATAATCCTTAAATCCAATCAATCCAAATTCAAACAAATTCAGCGAAAATCTTCAAAATCAGTCCAATCCGCGTCCCAAATCACAGAAATTTAACATAAAACCCTCATTTTCAAATCAACAAATTTTCAAATTTTCAAATTAATGACTACCTTTGCATTCCGATTTTTCGGAACATTTTTAAACAAAATTATTT